>NZ_JANPVN010000003.1 GCF_026157085.1 Sphingomicrobium arenosum | reverse complement strand
GTTCGGCTATGACAATTTGGGCCGTATGACGAGCACCGCGCTGGGCAATGGCACGGCGCAGAGCGTGCAGACCTCGAGCGTCGATGCGGTCGGGCGGTTGTTGCAACTGTCGAATGACTTGCCGGGCAGCGGGTCCGACCTGACCAGCGCTTTCAGCTATACGCCGGCTGGCCAGATCGCGAGTGTCGATCGTTCGCACGAGGCCTATAGCTTCGATGGGCACCAGCCGGGCAGCGAGAATTACACGGTCAACGGGCTCAACCAGTTCGTCACCGCGGCGGGCGAGGCGATGGATTATGACGCGCGCGGCAACCTTACCGACTGGGGCACCAGGCAGTTCGGCTATGACAGCGAGAATTTCCTGACCAGCGGCCCCAATGGCGTGAGCCTGTCCTACGACCCGCTCGGGCGGCTGCGCACGTTGGTCGACGGTCAGGGGATGGCAACGAACTTCGTCTATGACGGCCTCGACCTCATCCAGGAAACCGACGGCAGCGGCAATGCGCTTCGCTGGTACGTACACGGCCCCGGCATGGACAATCCGCTGGTCTGGTATGAAGGCGCGACCCCGGGCTCGGGCAACCGGCAATATCTGATGCGCGACGAGCGCGGCTCGATCGTCAGCGTCACAGACAATGCCGGCCAGATCGTCGCGGTGAACAGCTATGGCGCTTATGGCGAGCCCGGCGCGGGCAATGTCGGCCGGTTCCAATACACTGGCCAGACATGGATCGAGGAGTTGGGGCTCTATTATTACAAGGCCCGCTTCTACGCGCCCGAGCTGGGGCGGTTCATGCAGACCGACCCGATTGGGTATGGCGATGGATTGAACGTATATAACTATGTCGGCTCGGATCCGATAAATTTTGTGGATCCTCTAGGGCTTTGCACCACTAATTTTTATGCAGACACAAATGGAAATGGTGTATTAGATCGTGAGGAAATCAATGCAGGCAATTTAACCAAAATTTTGATTACTTTCGGCTGTGGTGGCGGAGACGATGGTGGCGTTGCAGACTTCTTTTATGACTTTTTTATCGGCGTTGACTTCGGCGATAATTCAAGAGAGCCGGGTGGCGCTGGCAATGGGGCGGAACAGACGAAGCCGTGTGGTCAGAGCTTTGCTGCGGACGTTGCGCGTTGGGCTGACAGAACGAGCGTGGTCGCAGGAAGTGTTGCCGTGGGCGCTGGGATCGCGGGACTGGCGTCTGCACCAACTGGTGCGGGGCCCGCGGTATTCGGGACGACGGCACTAGTTGCTGGAGGAGTTTCAGCTGGCGCGGCAACTGTGTCCCTCGTAGCTCATACTTGGGATCGTAATTGGGGTGGAGCTGCTGCAAGTGCCGTTGGCTTGTGGGCAGGCCCCGCGATGGGCGCCATGGCGAGAAACTCCATGAGTGCTGCTAAACCAACCTTTATGAATTTATCATCGAGTGAGCTACGCACGCAACGGCTCGTCACGGACGCTGCATCCACAACTGCCGGCTCCACGATCTCACTAAGCACCTGCACCTAGAGGAGAGCTGGATTGTTCCTAATACTATATCTAATTGTTGGAACCGCAGTAGACTGGGCGATATTCGAACGTTTTAAGTTAATTTTTGGGCATTACGCTAGTTCGGAACTCCAAGTAGGGTATTTAGAAAGACTTCTGCCAAGGATAGTTTTGACTGAAATTTCGTTAGCCATACTTTGGTATGGTAATCATCAGATCTCTGCCAAGATGAATGTAATCGCCATTTCTGGCGGCTTACTATACCTTTTTTCACAGGCCTTAAATGTGAGCGCTCTATATAAAAAGATGCGAGCCAGCTAGCGCTATGATCAATGAACTATATCTTGGAAGGCACGGCATTTTAGCTCTTCCGTCAGACAATACTGTCTATGGCGCTCTCTCGCCAAGTAGCATCGACCCCGCGCCCTTCGATTTCGCGTTTGCTCCGGCGAACTGGCGCTACGAGCAGCGTTCGGCGGACTGGATCGAGGCGCAGTGGGCGGCGCGCGATCATGCCGAGCGGGCGGCACGGGAGGAGCAATCCGCCGCGCTGCCCACGCCCGCGCCGACGCCCGAAGAGGAGGATGCCGGGCTGGGGCCGGCGGGGCGCTATCTCGTCCAGCGGTTGCGCCAGGCGCGGCGGGCGGGGTCGTCCGACGTGCATCTCGAGGCGGGGGCGGCGGCTACCGTGGTGCGCCAGCGCATCGACGGGCGGTTGCTCCAGGTCGACCGGCTCGATCCCGCCGAGGCGCGCGCTGTGGTCAACCGCGTCAAGATCCTCGCCGGGCTCGACCTTGCCGAAAGCCGTATCCCGCAGGACGGGCGGCTGCGCTTCACCACCACCGATGGCCCGGTCGACGTGCGCGTCGCGACGACGCCCGGCGTGCATGGGGAATCGGTCGTGCTGCGCCTGCTCGGCCAGACCATGCGCAGCCTCGCGCTCGAGGAGGTCGGGTTGCCCGAAGCGGTGCGCGCGGGGCTCGAGGAGGTGCTCGCCCAGCCCAATGGCATCGTTATCCTCACCGGCCCCACAGGGTCGGGCAAGACGACGACGCTCTATGCCGCCTTGTCGCGGCTCAACCGCCCCGAAGTGAAGATTCTCACCGTCGAAGACCCGGTGGAAATCATGCTCGACGGCATCACGCAGGTGGCGGTGAAGCCCGAGATCGGGCTGACCTTCGCCTCCGCGCTGCGTTCGTTCCTGCGGCAGGACCCCGACGTGATGATGGTCGGCGAAGTGCGCGACCGCGACACCGCCGATATCGCGCTGCGCTCGGCGATGACGGGGCATTTAGTGCTGACCAGCCTGCATACGAACAGCGCCGCGGAGGCCTTCGCCCGGCTGCGCGATATCGGCATCGAGAATTACCTGGCTGCCGCTACGGTGCGCGCGGTCATCGCGCAGCGGCTGGCACGGCGCCTTTGCGATGCCTGCAAGCGGGCCCGCCCGGTGACCGCGGCCGAGGCGGAACGGTTTGGCGAGGCAGGCGTGGCGGCACAATCGCAGATTTATGACGCAGTGGGGTGCCCGAGTTGCGATGGCAGCGGCTATCGCGGCCGCGTGCCGCTGGCCGAATTGCTGCGGGTCGGCGAGGCGGAACAGCGCGCGGTGGATGCGGGCGACGATGCTGCGCTACGCGCCAGTCTTGCCCCGCACGAGACGCTCGCCGGACGCGGTCTCGCGGCGGTCGCGGCGGGCGAAACCGATGTCGCCGAACTGGCGCGGTTGGCGGACTGATCGATGGCGGAATGGCGCGCAAGGGTCGTGACTGCCGAGGGCAAGCGGGACGAACGGATCGTCATCGCCGATGCCCGCGACGAGGCGGTCGTGCGCCTAATCGCGCAAGGCGATACGCCGTTGCAGGTGCGCACCGGGCCGCTCAGTTTGCGCGAGGGTCTTGTCAGACCAAATGCACCGGTCGTTAAGGAGGGCAAGATAGGGCGGCACGATGCCACGTTCCAGAGTGC
>NZ_JANPVN010000002.1 GCF_026157085.1 Sphingomicrobium arenosum | reverse complement strand
GCACTCTGGAACGTGGCATCGTGCCGCCCTATCTTGCCCTCCTTAACGACCGGTGCATTTGGTCTGACAAGACCCTCTCGAGGATCTCGCCCTCGTGATCGACCGCCCGCCACAGATAGTGCTGCTTGCCGTTCACCTTCACTACCATCTCGTCGAGGTGCCACTTCCAATGCTTGAACCCTCGCATCCGGCTGACGCGCTGGCGGCGAATATCACCGGCGAACAGCGGACCGAACCGGTTCCACCAGTAGCGCACGGTCTCGTGCGCAACGTCGATCCCGCGCTCGAACAGCAGGTCCTCAACGTTACGCAGCGACAGCGGGTACCGCACGTACATCATCACCGCCAGACGGATGACCTCGGGCGATGAGTTGAAGTAGCGGAACGGCGATGCTGGGACTTTGCGACGGGGCATCGATTGGCCCTACCCTGCCCGCCTTAACAAGCGGTGCATTTGGTCTGACAAGACCCCTGGCTATACTTAGCCGAAGTGCCGGGCCCGACGCGGCACGTCGATCTCGTCAGAAGGGTTGGGCGGGTTCCTCAAAAGCTCGGTCGTGACGACGACCTCGCAAGTCTCAGTCGGCGTTCTCAGGTCCGCATCCGTTGCGCTGTAAATCCCAGCAATGTGGCTCCAGCCCCGATCGGTTTGGTAGCGCACGAGCATGACCGGCGCTCCCACAAGGTGAGGCTCCGGCTCGAAATCTTCGAGATCGATCGGCGGGCCGTGGTCCAGGCGCTCGAATAAGAAGCCCTGCCCTACGGGATGCACCACGCCAAGATAACGGATTTCGGATGCAGCAAAACCCATGCGGAAGCCCCCACATCGATCCGGCCGCTTTTGCTTAACGTAAATTCATAAATTGTCAAATGTGCGGGCTAGCCGTTGCAGGCGCATCCCGCTGGCTTGTGGCAAGTCTTGTTGCGGGCGATGCAGCTATCGCCGCACGCCTTGCCTTTTCGGCAGGTCTTGCAGCAAGCACCGACCTCGGCATTGAAACCCGCCGCGCACGCGGGAAGGGTGGAAGCTGGTGCCATTGCCAGCGCGAGCGCGGTTAGAAAATATTTCATGAGACCCCCTTTATCGCCCGAGCACACCCGCTAGAGCATGATCCACGTTAAAGGACTATTACCGCCATGTCATTAATCGCAGCGATAATTGCCCTCGCTCCCGTGATTCCAGCCGGAAATGAGTTCCAGTGCACGCCTGTCGCAGTCTGGGATGGTGACGGCCCGATCTGGTGCGAGGAGGGCCCGCGTATCCGCCTGTCCGGGATCGCCGCGCGCGAGATCGATGGCGAGTGTCGACCTGGGCACCCCTGCCCCGCCTCCTCAGGCGTCGAGGCGCGAAACGCACTCGTCAATTTGCTTGGCGGCGCTCGCGGCAATCTCCGACATGGCCATGTGATCGTTCGAGCGCCCGCGATGTCATGCGTTTCCACCGGCGCGGCTGGAGGTTCGCGAACCGGGGCATGGTGCGTTACGGCGAGCGGCGTGGATCTCTCCTGCGCCATGGTTTCAGGTGGCCATGCGGAAAGGTGGGCGCGCTATTGGGGACGACACGAATGTTGAAGCGCCCAAGGGTCAACCGTACAAGACCCTTGGACGCTTCTCGACACGTCGTGAGCACTTATAGCCGACCTAAAATTAAGATTCCGTCTCTTCCGCGTTGAATTATAGTTAATCAAAGGCGGCTTGATATTGCCTTTCCGACGGTCCATTACGTCCCGGTAACAGTAACTGGGGGTAACAATGAAGATTAGCCAGCTAACTGGCCTTGCCGTGGTGGCTTTTGCACTCGCGGGATGCGGGGGCACGGTCGATCGTCCTGTGACAGCAGGAATGAACCAGCTCACACAGGGCAACGTGACGATGAACCTGCGCGTCGGTCAGACTACGCAAGCTGAGGTCTTGGAGGTTTTTGGAGCGCCGAACATCACCACGGTCAACGGCCAAGGCGAACAGGTTTGGTCGTATCAGCGCCATGCAACGGTGAGCCAATCTGAGAGCAGCGCAAACGGGTGGACCGTCCTTCTTGCTGGCGGTTCCAGCGAGGCTGCGAATCTCGCGCGCACCCAGCGCACGATGACGCTCATCATCAAATTCGACGAGAACAATGTTGTGAGCGACTTCCGGTCGCGCGCAAGCGAATTCTAAAACTGGGGGAATACCAAATGAAGCGTAAATTCGTAACGGTGGCGGTAGCCGCCCTTGCCCTGTCGGCGTGCGCCGGCGGCCAGAAGATCAGCATGACGCCGATGGAAATTCAGGCCATGCAGCAGCGCGATTTCGAAGTGCCTAAATCGGTCGCGTTCGCAAGCACCGTGTCGGTGTTTCAGGATCTAGGCTACCAGATGCTGGCGGCCGATTTGGAGACCGGTTTCATCAATGCCCAGAGCAACACGAAAAATTCGACGAACTTTTGGGAAGCCATGGGCGGTAGCAGCTCGAACAAGACTGTTCGTGCAACCGCCTATGTTGAACAACTGAACCCAACGACCTCTCGCGTGCGCCTGAATTTTGTTGAAGCGAAAGACTCCTCGACCTTCTACGGCCAGGATAGCTCGAAGTCGCAATCGCTTCTCGATGCCGCGCTCTATCAAGGTGCGTTTGAACGCATCAGTGAGGCGGTTTTCGTCCGCTCGGCTTCGAACTGAAATCGATCTCAAATACGAAGGGGGGGCGCTCAGAAGATTGCCCTCCCATTTTTTCAAAAGGGCAACGCAGCGTGCGGGGTGTCCTCGCGGGTGTTCAGAATAGAGAAAAACCCCCGCCGTTTCCGACGAGGGTTTCTGCGCCGATTGGTGCGAGAGCTCGGTTCGGCCCAAGCCGTTAATTGGACCGGAGCCATGTGGCGCGGTTACGCAACGAGCGATTAACTCGTTGGCGGAATTAGTTTCTCCATAGGCACGGTCAATTCATCGCGCGGGTCGAACACCTCGTCGAACAGGGGCCGCTTATATTCCACGACCATCGATGTGTCCGGCGCTGCCTTGGCCCGCCGCTCATACTCGTCTGCGAGGCTTAAGAGACTTGCGCGGGAGGCGTCATCAACTGCCTGCTGGGCAAGGTTCCTGCAGGTCAGCGAGAGCTCCTCAAGGTGCGATCGTGACAGCATGACCTTATAATGCTGAACCCTGCTTAGGGTTTCATAAGACGCGGTTCCGTCTCAAACCAAGCTGCCTACCCTTCTAGACTTTCTGAACGCCGAGAAAACATTCGTCAAAATAGACGTTGGCAGTGCTGCCAGCGGTCAACACGGTGCTAATCTGGAACCGAACCGTTCGCGTCCCAGCGGGCACTTGACGAGAATGCATAAACGTTGCCCGCGTCGATAGCCGTCGCTTCGGACGATAGGTCCACATCCTGATAAATATTGCCATTACCTCCCGACCCCTTGTTGCAAAGGTAGGAGCCAAACGGGGGCGTATGCCCGCCGCTGCTAATGGTCACCGCTGCGAATTTGCTGCCAGCGCCAACGGTCCAGCACGAAAGGTCGCCGGTCTCGACGCGGCCGTTTGTCAAAAGGTTCGTGATAACGTTTTCATTCGGGATATACGTCATCTTCCCAAGCGACTTGCTCCACGAAATGTCAACAACCCATCCGCTGCCATATAAAATGTGGCTATCCGCCCGACCTTCAGAATAGCGCGGTGAAAACTGTATTGGAGCTAGCCGAGCCACTGGGCTCACACTGGAAATGATCGGCCCGATGATAGAAGCGATTGGACGGCGTTCAATGTCATGGCCGCTATTGGGCCGATAGCTGACTGGCTGTTTTGCAGCCTGATTTTTGAGGATGCGGCCCTACGTTTGAGGTCAGCCGTCAACGTCCGCTAACGACCCTTTACGGACATTCGGCAGGGCATCTTATCAATTTTGGATCCCTTCCCAGTCGAGGTCGAAGCGCGCGAGATATTTGCGCAGGCGATCGGCGTCGTTGGTCGACTTGCGCTTGGAGCGCGAGACAGCGAACAGCGTTCGCCCAGCCTCGGACAGCGACCGGCTCGAGCGACAGGCGCGGATTACTTCGACCAGCTTATCATCATCGAAAATCAGCATCCGCCGGAAGGTGAGCTCGGAGGTCTCAACCTCACGGTATTCACGCGCAACCCCACCGAGGGGCGCTTCGGGCTGTTGTGACGTAGCCCCTGGCCGAGTTGTACCGAATGAAGGGCGGCTTTCAGGATCGAGGCTACTGTTCGCGGGCGGCTGATATGGGGCGCGAAGCGGACGCCACTGTCGCCGCGGCTTTGAAATTTACATTGATTTGAGTGCCTATTTTGTCGTCAATTCGGCACCATTTTTTTTCAGACCTGCCGCTTCGGCCTTAGATCGACACCAGCATGCTGGTGCCGGAAGGCACGCTTTGCGCGAGGATCTCGCTAATTTCGCGTGCGACGTCACGGCTTCGTGTGCTGTCTTTACCAGCGCAGCGGAATCCGTCGTCAAGCCGCCTGCAGCGATAGGTGCCCGCAAGATCCGGACGGCTGCGTGACAAGGCTTCGAGCGCGTCGCGCTGGGCGGCGGTCACCAATGTGGTGCCGGAGATCGTTTCGCGGCGCAGTGATGATGGCGAACCGCTCTGCCTCGTTTCTGTCGCGGGCGTGGTCGCGCTTTTCGCTCTTACGGTGCTAGCCATCATGATGCGCTGCCATTCGGGGGGTGCATCGGACCGAGAAGCAAGCGCGGGTGTATCGCTCGTTGGCGGCGGCGGCGTTTCCTCCGAAGACGACGCCATCGCCTCGTCACTTGCAAGGTCGAACATTGAGATGCCGCCCTGCGTGGGTTGTTTCGGCGAAGACACCGTGGGGTAGGAAAAATAGAGCAGCGCGAGCAGTCCGATACTGAACGATGCAGAGAGCGACAATGAGATCGCCTTCCTCGCGAATGCGACCATTTTCGGTCGCCGGGGCGCCGGACGCTCAACCCTTCGGCAGTAAAAATAGTCTATGGGTTCTTCGAACACCCCGAGATGGACAAACATGCCCTCCTGATTCGATCCGCGTTCGAATGGACGCGATGCGAACCGTTTCATCACCGCCCCCCTATTTGTAACGGCATACGTTGCCCCGCAGCATCGATCACCGTATGCGCGTACCAATCGTCTGCTTCGATTACCACCTCGACAGTTTGAGGGCCAGTGACCGTTGTATTGACGCCTAGTGCGTCCAACGGCTGGAAGTCCATCGCTCCCCCTACCGCGGTGAATCCTGTCGCCAGAAGTTGGGCCGAATTGGTACGGTCGCTCAATTCGTCGACCGACCGAAAATGCCGGTCCGCCGCCCGCGCCTGTGCGATCCGCGCGGCCAGGATGCGGCGCTGCTCATCGCCGAGCGGCAGCGACGACAAGCGTTTCTCGATAGCCCTCATTGGCGCACGGTTGAGATCGGTCTTAGTCGACTGGTCGATAAGGCGGACCGATACTGCCTCCCCGCCGATATTCAGCAATATTCCCGCTTCACCAGCGTCAAACCGCGCCGCACCGCGTTCGAAGCGGCGGTTCGCGATCACCGTCTGAAAGGCGCTTTCCGCCAAATAACGGGCTCCAAGATCGTGGATGGCTCGAGCACTTTCACGATCACCTTGCCAACGCAGATAGATGAGCGCCGCCGCCACGCTCGCAATCCCGAGCAGCAGCCAAAGCGCACTCAAAAGCGCGAAACCATTGATCTTATCGCGCAGCCGCATCGCCCCTCCGCACCTGCGTCTCCATGCCTTGCTCGATCAGCGGGATGGCATCGTCGACAGCAAGGATCAGCTGATCGACCGCTTCGCCAACCTGGCCAGCGTTGCGCAGAACGGTCGGCGTCAGGAGGATGATAAGTTCCGTGTGCGCCTCGTCCTCGCGCCGACTGCCGAACAGTCCGCCGAACAGAGGAATCTGACTGAGCACGGGAATGCCCGACTTGGTCACCACCCCGCGATGCCGGATGAGCCCGCCAAGCGCGATCATCTGCCCTGACGTCGTGGTGACGGTGGTGGCGACGCGGCGCTGCTGGATGGTGGGCGAGTTAATCCCGGACGACGTCGTCTCCGCAACATCGCTGACTTCTTGGATGATGTCGAAGGTGACCACCCCGCTCTCGTTCACGCGCGGCGTCACCTCGAGGATCACACCGGTGTCTTTGAGCTCGACATTGTTGACAATCGGCGCGCCGGGCGCGGTCACGCCTTGCACCTGGCTGGTGATCACCGGAACCTGGTCGCCCACCTGTAGCGTCGCGGTCTGGTTGTTGAGCACGATCAGCTTGGGCGCGGACAGGACTCGCACATCGGTCTTCGCGTCGATCGCGTTGAGGACGGCCGAGGCGCGCGACCGCTCATATCCTATCGACAGACCCGGCAGTCGCGGCGCCGGAAGTAGCGAGGTGCCGCTATTGCTGATGATGTTGAAGTCACCGAGCAGCGCGTTGAAGTCGAGCCCAAATTCGAAATCCTCGGTCAGTGTGACTTCGGCGAGCACCGCCTCGATCAGCACCTGGGGAACAGGCCGATCGAGTTGCTCGAGTGCCTCCTCGATGAACGAATATTCGGCGCCGTCCGCATAGATGAGCAGCGAATTGGTCGCTTCGTTGGGCACGATGCGCGCACTGCCGCTGCGTCCCGGCACGATCGCCGGCAGTTCGGGCGCGCCAAGCGCCTCTTCCGCATCGGCTATTCGTCGGGGGGCGGGCATGGCGGCCACCGCGCTGTCGCCGACGCCGAGCACGAGCTGCAAGGTGCGGGCCATGTCGGTGGCGCGGCCGTTCTGCACATCGTAATTGTAAAGACGACGCTTACCCGCCGCGCCGCTGTCGAAACGGTCGACCCATTCGAGGACCGTCGCGATGTCGGCGTCGTTGGATGCGATGACGAGAAGCGAGTCGAGGCGCGGCATGGGGACGAGCCGCACCCGCTTGTCAATGATGTCATAGGGCGGCTGGAAGACCTGACGCAGCTCTGCCGCGACGGTCTCGGGCTCGACCGCCGATAGCCGCACCATTTCGAATGTCATGCCGGATAGCGCGCTTATATCGAACCGTTCCGCGATCCGCCGCGCATTGGCGCGCTGATTGGCATCGCCGACCACGATGATCTCGCCGCGCGCCACGTCGGTCGCCGCGACGCTGCCTTCCCCGGCAACCTCGGAAATCAGCTTGGCGATCGCCTCGACATCTCCTTGCGAGACCTTGATCGTCTCCGAAGCAAAGCCCGCCGTCGACGCCCCTTCCCCGCCGAGCGGCGCCACCGAGCGCGCGACACTGCGCGGTAGTAAGCGATAGCGGTAACCCTCGCGCAAGATCACCGCGTCGAGTGGGCGGAGCGCATTTTCAAACAGCCTGATCAGTTCGTCGGGACCCACCGGACGCACCGTGCGCAGCGTGACATTTCCTTGGACGGCGGGGTCGACGTCATAATCGACCTCGAGCATCGAGCCGAAAACCGCATCCGCCACCCTTCGCACGTCGGCATCGACGAAGCCGAGGGTGAACCCTTCTTCTTGGATGACCGCCGCGCTCGCGATAGACAGCGGCGTGATGGGCGTCGCGATGGCGGCAAATGAAAGCACCGCGACGGCGGCGTTCCGGTATGTCAATTGGGGGGCACTCAGCTTCATGGTGTCAATCCAATAGGAGTTCAATGGTGGTCGTCCCGTCGCGCAGGGCGACGCGATCGGCTTCGACACGCAGGAGAGACCAACCCTCCAGCGCGTCGCCTGCGGTCAATAGATGGGTTTCGCCTCGGTCATCGCGAAGCAGCGCAAGATCGCGCTGTGGCGAATGCGCGATCCCGACGAGCTTGAAAGACGCCCCGGCTCTATCCGCGCTATCAGATGGCAAGGCCATACCCTCGATTTTCAATATGGGCGGCGGGGCGAGGGGCAACATTTCCACTGTCGCCGTGGCCAGACGCAGCTCCGCTCGATCGGTCGATGGCGCTGGTGTGACAAGCGATGCGCGCACGCCGAGCAGCGACATGGCAACAGCAGCGCCCAAAACGGCGATGCGGGTCAAACGCTTGTTCATCGACCGGCGACACCTACAAGCTCGCCCCGGAAGGTCACCTTGCCCGCCTCCTCCTGGGCGGAAATCGACCAATGCCGAAAGCGCAGCACCGGGGCATTGTCCTCAAGCGCCCCGATCGCCTCGCTGATCGCCGCAGCGTCTCCTTGAAGGACAATAGGCAGGACGAGCGTGCCGTCGTCTGACTCACGCCCCTCCTGTAGCGCATACTCCACATTTTTTCCCGCAAGTCGCTGTTCGATCGCGACCACGAGAGCCTCTGCCCCGGCGGCTGCGTTAATGAACAACTTTTCGTTCGCCAAGGACTGGCCACGTTCCAGTTCGAGCCCGGTGACGAACCGTTGCTGCGCGAGGCGGATCGATTGGCTGGCAAGGTCGGCGCGCAACTCGCGCAGCCCGCTCACGCCCTGCCAAATCAGTACTGCAAGAAGGGCGACCGGCACCAAACTGATAAGCGCCGCTAGCAACTGCTGGTGTCTTCGGGTTCGCACACTTATCATCGGGCGGGCTCGAAATTGACGGTGGTCCGATCCCGCTCCTCGACCTCGACAGCGGTAAAACCCTCTTGCTCCAGCCGGTCGGCTGCGGTGGCCATCGAGCCGGTCATCGTTCCAATAAGTCCGGTGCCGGGACGTCGCGCAAGAAACAGGAGTTCCCTATTGTCGTCGGCCAGCATGTTCGCCGTTTCGAAATCGGCGGTAATGCTAGGCAGTTTCGCGATTTCACCCACCTTCCGCGCCGCGCGTTGTTGGCGTTCCATCGCCCGCAGCGCGCGCATCTTGGCCTCATATTCGGGCGCTATCGCGGTCATTTCGCGGTCGAGCCGCCACATATTTGCGTGCACCGCAACGGTAGCGACGAGCGGGGTTGCCACCAGGATCGCGCCGGCGATCAAGGCTGTCTTACGATGATACCACCAATTGCTCGCCCGACTTCCATCGACCCCATCGACCAGCGCGACGAGCCCGTCGCCCGTGTCGACCATGATCGAGGGCGCGGTGAATCCGGCATCGGTAAACTGCGCCAAGCGCCGTGCCACCACGTCGCGCCGCGCGATCCAGACGCGAACCACCACCTCGCCGCGCGTGACCTCGATGAGCCGCCAGGTCCAATGTAGTGCGTCGGGAACGATCGGGGAGTCGACGAGCAGGCGATTTTCGATCGCGGCCTCCAGTTGAAGCCCGCTCAACTTCGGCATCCGCATGTCGATCTGCAGCATGTCTGGTGCCCGAAGGGCGATCATGGCCTTTCGTTCGTCGACCCAGCGAGAAACTTCGCCGCGGCGCGCATTATCGAGTCCGTCCATGCCACCCGAAATCTCATAATGCGCACTGCCGCTCCCGTCGGAAAGTTGAACGAAAAGTTTCTCTCCTTCACATCGAAAGATCGACACCGGCCGGCGGGACAGCAGGCGTTGCCGCAAGGCAAGCGGGAGCATGTCCTCCACCGTGCCCCACCACCAATCGAAGCCGCGCCGGGAATGCGCTCGCGCGCGCATCATCGAAAGTCGCCAATCGACCGTCATCGGCAGGTCCTCGCGATCGAATCATAATGGCACTCCGCTGCCACCAGCGGTCGGAAGGCGCGAACCGCGACACGTCCCTGCTTGCCCTGCAATGCGAAGCCCCGCAGACGCCGTTCTTCTCCGGGGCTCGTGGCTGCATAGAGGCAATTGATGCCGACGTCCCCAGCCGCGCGCAGGATTTCGATAGCAACGTTCTTGCCAGCCCCCGCCAGCCCCAGCGTCACGTGCGATGCTTGCCCGCCCGACACCGTCAATTCCAGGCGACCTTCGCCGCCACCCAACGACAGAGGTAGGAACGCGGGCGCCTCGAGACGCTCCTTGTCGCATACCACTTGACCTGCGTCCTCCACCAGCGCGTGATCGGCGATCCAGTCCAGTTTGGTTGACAGCGCGCGTCGCTCCGCGGCCCCATCAGCTGAGCGCTCGACCCGGTACCTGTCGGCATATTGCCCGAACGACTGCCCAAGCCCGACGAGCAGGAGAGATGCCGCTACTAGGACGACGAGAAGCTCAATCAGGGTGAAGCCGTCAGCGCGCATCTTGGTCAACCTTGCCGTCGAATAGATGCCGCCGTGTCAGCGTAGCGAGGCGACGTCCCGAAGGGGTGGCGATGGTGACGCTCAGTTCATTGAGCCGGGCCCCGGTGATTTCGTCTTCGAAGATTGTCTGTTGCTCGACACTCACCGCGAGCTTTCCCGCCGTGCCACTTACCTCGATTTGTCCGCCGCTCGCCAGCCAGCCCTCAACGATGTCTGATGCCAGCGCGGCAGCCGCATCGCGCTCGCGCACGAGAGCCTGGCGCCGGTCCGATGCCTGCATGCCGTTGGCAACGACGATCAGGACGATCGCAGTCACGACCAGCGCCACCAGCACTTCGACCAACGTGAAGCCCCGGGCGCGGCTCATGGCAACACCCGTGCGCGACCACCGAGAATGTCGACCTCGACCAATTCGTGCGGCGACAGGCGAATTGCTCCGCCATTTGAGGAGCCATCGGGATAAAAGCGAAAGATGTGCGCCTCGCTTGCCGCGTCGTCGGCTTTCACTGTCACGAAAGTGACGCGCCTGTGCGCGATCGCCGCACGCCGCGCCTGCGCCAGCTGGGCCAGTACCTTCTCGCCCGGCGGGCGATCATGCGGCGAACCACGCGGCGCCGCAAATAGCACGAGCGTCGTCACCAGCGCCATCAATGCCAGCGCCACGAGCAGCTCTACCAGCGAGAAACCGGCGTCAGCGCGCGAGTTCGAGGTCGGCGTCATCGCCCTTGCCCCCCTCCTCGCCATCGGCGCCGAGCGTCCACAGGCGATAGCCGCCGTCGCGCTCTTCATATCGTAACTCCCGGTTCCAGGGATCGCGCAGCTGGCGTACCTCCGACAGATAGGGCCCCATCCATGTGAGGTCGTCTTCCGGTGCTTCGAGCAGGACGGCGAGGCCTTCCTCGCTCGTCGGATATCGTCCCATGTCGATTTCGAAATAACGCACCGCCTGCTCGACATTATTCAGCTGCAGCCGGGCCGTCTTGCTCTTGGCGCTGTCGAGCATGCCCATGACCTGGGGCACGACCATCGTCGCGATGAGGCCGATCACCACCAGCACGACGATCATTTCCATCAGCGTGAAGCCTCGCTCACGCGGCCGCGATTGATCCGTCATGCGGTGATGTCCCCCAACGCAAAAATACCCATCATGACCCCCGAGACGAGAGTCGCGACAATGACACCGAGCAGCACGATCATCGCTGGATTGACCAATGAGATCAATCGGTTAATTCTTGATGAGGCAATCGATGACATGATCTGGCCAGCGCGTTCGAGCGTCGGACCGAGCCTGCCCGACCGTTCCCCCACTTCGACCAGCGCGACGACCGACACCGGGAACACACGGGTTCTGGCAAAAGCGCGTGAAGGCATGTCGCCCTCGAATAATCGTTCGCGGATGGCGAGAAGGTCGCGGCGCCATCGCTCGCTCGACGTTCCTGCGGAAGCGAGCCGTAGCGCGTCGGGCAGCAGCACTCCCTTGGACAAAAGGCCGCCAAGGATAGAGCAGGTACGTCCGGCCAGATATTGGTCACGCAACTGGCGCCCCGGAAAAGAAGATCGTGCAAGGAGCGCCGCGCGCCATGGCGGTCGACGCAGGAAGGCCGTGAGCGCCATCGGCAAGGCGATTACGGCGAGGAGGAGGAACGTGCCGTGTCGCTCCACCAGCGAGGCCAAGGCCAGCACCCACAAGGTGGCCTGCGGCAAGCGTGCTTCCTCGCCCTCGAAGAGGGGCGCGAATTGCGGCACCACAGTCGTCAGGATGATCGCGACGGCGAGTATCGTACCCACCAGCACGACCATCGGATAGGTCATCGCGGTCACGATGGCGCGCCGCGCCTCATCGATGGTCGACAGCCGCGTCGCCGCATCGCGCAACGTGCCGACGAGGTCACCCGACCGTGCCGAGGCTTCGATGAGGCCCAGCACCCAGCCAGGCAGGACGGCGCGGGCGGCAAATGCCTCATGCACTTCCTGCCCTGCCTCCAGCCGCACCGCGACCTCGCGCAGCCAGGCGCGTTGGCGCGTCGACACCACCTGTTCCTCGAGCAGCCGGACGGCATCGACGAGCGGCAGACCCGCCTCGAGAAGGATCGCGAAGCGGTCGAGCAGCGAGGCGATCTCGCCCACCCCTGCAGCAGATGTCAGATGGACCGGCTGATCGAGGCGCTCGCGCAGGCTAAGGGGGCCGGTACGCACCTGCAACGGCGTATCGCCTTGCGCGATCAGGCGCACGACCGCCTCGTCGCGGGCATCGGCGATGACGATCCGCTCGTCCCGCTTGCCCTCGGCAGTCACGACCCTGGCGCGCCATTCCGCCATCGATCAGTCCGCCAACCGCGCCAATTCGGCGACATCGGTGTCGCCCGCCGCGACCGCCGCAAGACCGCGTCCGGCGAGCGTCTCGTGCGGCCGCAGCGTGGCCCGCAGCGCGGCATCGTCGCCCGCATCCACCGCGCGCTGCTCCGCCTCGCCGACCCGCAGCAATTCGGCCAGCGGCACGCGGCCGCGATAGCCGCTGCCATCGCAACTCGGGCACCCTACCGCGTCATAAATCTGCGATGGTGCCGCCACGCCCGCCTCGTCGAACCGTGCCGCCTCGGCCGCGGTCACCGGGCGGGCCCGCTTGCAGGCATCGCACAGGCGCCGCGCCAGCCGCTGCGCGATGACCGCGCGCACCGTCGCGGCAGCCAGGTAATTCTCGATGCCGATATCGCGCAGCCGAGCGAAGGCCTCGGCGGCGCTGTTCGTATGCAGGCTGGTCAGCACCAAATGCCCGGTCATCGCCGATCGCAGCGCGATATCGGCGGTGTCGCGGTCGCGCACTTCGCCGACCATCATCACGTCGGGGTCCTGCCGCAGGAACGAACGCAGCGCCGAGGCGAAGGTCAGCCCGATTTCGGGCTTGACCGCCACCTGCGTGATGCCGTCGAGCATGATTTCCACCGGGTCTTCGACGGTGAGAATCTTCACCTCGGGCCGGTTGAGCCGCGACAAGGCGGCATAGAGCGTCGTCGTCTTGCCCGACCCCGTGGGACCGGTGAGGATGACGATCCCATTGGGCTGGGCGAGCACCTCCTCCAGCCCCGCGCGCACGGCCTCGGGCAACCCGATCTCCTCGAGCGCGAGGCTGCGCATGGTCTGGCCGAGGAGGCGCAGCACGACCGATTCCCCATGCACGCCCGGCGTCGTTGCGACCCGCACGTCGACCGGGCCATCGGCAGTGGTGAAGCGCAGCCGCCCGTCCTGCGGGATGCGGCTTTCGGCAAGGTCGAGCCCGGCGAGGATCTTGACCCGATTGACCACCGCGCGCGCTTCGCCAGCCTCGAGCCGGTCGACCTTGAGCAGCCGCCCGTCGATACGCTGGCGCACCACGGTGCCCGCCGCCCCGGCCTCGAGATGCACATCGGACGACCCCGCCCGCCGCGCCTGGCGCAACCGCTGGACGAGATACCGCCCCGCCGGCCCCAGTCCAGCATCCTCCTCTTCGGGCGTGGGCGCGGGAAGCGCGGCGGATAGCTCCTCCCGCGCCGCCCGCTCTTCATGCTCGCGCGCCGCCCACTGCGCCTCGATCCAGTCCGCCGACCGCTGCTCGTAGCGCCAGTTGCCCGGACCGAACGCGAAGTCGAAGGGCGCGGGGTCGAGGTCGGCGGGAGCATGCACTCCAAACACGGCCCCAGATAACGAACTATCTACTAGAAACCTCCCTGCAAAAAAATTCCGATTGCATAGCCCAACGAATAACATCGTCACTTCCTATTTCCCCGCACGAAAATAGAGATAAATTTAAGTTTTCTATTCGGATTCCCTGCCCTTCTTTAACCTTACCAATGCGACGATAAAGTCAAAAAGTCCATTTACTATTATGAATAGCGATACGAGCCACACCCAATTAAAAAAGCTGTGATATTCTATGTACATATAAATAGCTACAGCAAACTGCGCGAACGACTTAATGAGATCGACTAGGTAATGATCCCAATCAATATTGGACATTTGGGCAGCTCCCTTCATTTACCCTGGCGATTTGCTCGAGCCTTGCGTCGATTGCTTGAATCTTTCTGTAGTTACTCAGCGCTCCGTCGGCGCCAACCAAAATAAGAGCTCCTGCTACGACTTCTACCGGTGTCTTAGTTGGTGTCGTATTTAGTTTTCCGTTTAGCATCTTGGCGACTGACCCCAGTATGCTGACGGCTCCCCAATCATTGACATTGTATTCATAGCCAAATTTAAAGTAATTAAGATTAGCAGGATTATTCCATACATTTTCGCGTGTGACCCTGCTTGGCAAGTGAGGCTTAAAGAAATTCACGCGATCAGCCAGAGCTCGACATGAAGGTGGAATGTACACTGGTGTAGGGGCCTGCACCCTAGGAGGCCTTTTGCCACTGCCTCCGCCTTTTCCGCCCCGTGACCCTACAATAACCACTCCCTGATCAGGAGAGCTAGTCGGCGTTCCGCAACTGATTACGTCTTGACCAGCACTTTTCTGAACATACATCACTGCATTCGAGGGGCAAGAAGGCTCGGGCGTACCTGTTACGACAATCGGGCCGCTATCAAGTCCGAGCGGATCTGCGAAATTAATCGGATCCCCACCCACATAATTATAGAAATTCAACCCGTCGCCATACCCAATCGGATCGGTCTGCATGAACCGGCCAAGATCCGGCGAATAAAAGCGGGCCTTGTAATAATATAGGTCGAGTTCATCGATCCAGGTTTGGCCCGTATATTGGAACCGGCCGACATTGCCCGCGCCGGGCTCGCCATAAGCGCCATAGCTGTTCACCGCGACGATCTGACCCGCATTGTCGGTGACGCTGACGATCGAGCCGCGCTCGTCGCGCATCAGATATTGGCGGTTGCCCGAGCCCGGGGTCGCGCCTTCGTACCAGACCAGCGGATTGTCCATGCCGGGGCCGTGCACGTACCAGCGCAGCGCATTGCCGCCGCCGTCGGTTTCCTGGATGAGGTCGAGACCGTCATAGACGAAGTTCGTCTCCACCCCCTGGCCGTCGACCAGCGTGCGCAGTCGCCCGAGCGGGTCGTAGGACAGGCTCACGCCATTGGGGCCGCTAGTCAGGAAATTCTCGCTGTCATAGCCGAACTGCCTGGTGCCCCAGTCGGTGAGGTTGCCGCGCGCGTCATAATCCATCGCCTCGCCCGCCGCGGTGACGAACTGGTTGAGCCCGTTGACCGTATAATTCTCGGTCCCCGGCTGGTGGCCGTCGAAACTATAGGCCTCGTGCGAACGATCGACAGTCGCGATCTGGCCAGCGGGCGTATAGCTGAAGCTGCTGGTCAGGTCGGATCCACTGCCGGGCAAGTCGTTGGCCAGCTGGAGCAGGCGCCCGACCGCATCGACATTCGAGGTCTGCACGCTCTGCGCCGTGCCATTGCCCAGCGCGGTGCTCGTCATACGGCCCAAATTGTCATAGCCGAAC
>NZ_JANPVN010000001.1:2100000-2200000 GCF_026157085.1 Sphingomicrobium arenosum | reverse complement strand
CTGCGTCGCCTGGCGCTCTTCTCGCTCGGCTGCGCGCTGCTCGCGGTGGCCATCACCTTCAAGAACAGCGAGGCCCCGACCATCCACCTGCTGCTCGCCGTGGCGATCCTCGCCGGCGGCAGCGTGCTGGTCGCCTCCTTCCTGATGGCGATCATGTATTATAGCGCGCGCAGCGGCCATGACGCCGAGGCGCATGACAGCAACGCCCTCATCGACAAGGACCCCCAATGAACCGCGACGGTCTCCAGGCCATCCTGCGCGTCGTCCCGCGCCCCGCCGACATCAATGCCAACGGCCATATCTTCGGCGGCTGGGTGCTCAGCCAGATGGATATCGCGGGCGGCATCGTTGCCGCGCGCCGCGCGCGCGGGCAGGTCGCCACCGTGGCGATCGACCGCATGGAGTTTATCGCCCCCATCCTGCTGCACGACCTGATCAGCGTCTACGCCGATGTCGAGCGGGTCGGGCGCACCTCGATGACCATCCGCATCGAGGTCGTCGCCACCCGCGACGGGGGCGCGCGCGACGTGAAGGTGACCGAGGCGTCCTTCACCTTTGTCGCAATCGACGCCAACGCCCGCCCGCGGCCGGTCGATTCGGCGAGCGAGCCCGACGACCGCCAGGACTGACGCTTCCCGTGATGGCGTGACTTTCACGCCGCACCCGCGCCCCGGTCCATGGACCGGCCGGAATATCGCGCTTTTACAGGCACCACCGCCGCCACGTCACAAAGGCGTCAAGTGGGGGCGATGCGCTTGTCACGCCGCCATATCGCGTCCGTCACGAAAACGTCGATCCGGCGTCATCGAACCTGCATCATGACGTAAATCGCGCCTCCTAGTCCCGCAGTGGATCGGGGGGTCGGGCGCGGCGTCATGCGCACCTGTCTCCCTGGCTTTGTCTAACCACCGCCACGCGGAGACCCAATGATGACCAAGCGTTCGACGACCCTTCGTAACCTTTTCCTTCTCGGCGCGGCCAGCGCCGCCTTGTCGGCGTGCGGCGCCGATGATGTCGCCTCGCCCGGCGATGGCGTGATCGTCGTCGTTCCCCCGGTCACCGGTGGTGGTGGCGGTGGCGGCGGCGGTGGCGGCACCGGCGGCGAAGCGGCCGACGCCTGCCCCACCGGCTTCACCAACTTCGGCACGATCGAAGTGGGCGGCGCGGGTTCGGGCGACAATCGTCGCATCTGCCAGCTCCCGCAGCTCATCACCGACGACCTGTTCGTCGAGAATGTCGCGGGCGTCATCTACACGATCGGCGGCAAGACCGAGGTCGGCGTGGATATGGGCGCCGACGGCAACCTCGCAGGCGGCGATGCCGGCAGCATCACCTTCGATGCGGGCGTCGTGGCCTATGGCCGCACACAGGCCGACTTCCTCGTCGTCAATCGCGGGTCGCAGATCTTCGTCCAGGGCACGGCCAGCGCACCGGTCGTCCTGACCTCGCGCTCGAACGTGATCGGCGAAGCGAATGCCGACTCGATCGGCGAATGGGGCGGCCTCGTCATCCTCGGCCAGGCCCCGGCCGAAGGCTGCGGCGACGGCACCACCAGCGCGCCCTGCGGCCTCCAGGTTGAAGGCACCGCCGGTTCGCTTTATGGCGGCACCGACGCCGCCGACAATTCGGGCGTGATCGAATATCTGCAGATCCGCTACTCGGGCTACAAGGCCGCCGAAAACAGCGAATTGAACGGTATCACGCTGGCGGGCGTCGGGTCGGGCACGACCTTCAACCATGTCCAGGTGCACAACAGCTCGGACGATGGCATCGAATGGTTCGGTGGCCGCGTGAACCAGAAGTATCTGGTCCTGACCGGCAATGACGATGATTCGATCGACGCCGACAACGGCTTCAAGGGCGCGATCCAATATGCGCTCGTGATCCAGCGCGACACCGGCGGCGACAAGCTGATGGAAATCGACTCGCCGGGTGACCAGGCGCTCCTGCCGCGCACCAACATCGAGATCGCCAACTTTACCTTCATCACCCCGCGGACCGGCGAATATGTCCACGTTCGCGGCGCTGCCGACATCGCGATGTACAACGGTCTCATCGTCTCGACCGGCCCCTGCATCGACTTCGACGAGCAGAACACGGTCGATGAGACCACGGGTCTTGGCGAGGAACTAGGCGCGCCGCGAATCAAGGGCGTCTATCTCGATTGCACCGCCACTCCGTTCAAGGATGACTCGGGCGCCAGCGACGGCGTCTCGATCGCCGAAATCGCGGCGCTGTTCGATGGTACCAGCAACACCACCTACGACAGCTCGATCACGCTGCCCTCGCCCTATTCGATCTCGGCGGTGAATTTCGTCAACGCCAGTGCGGCGGCCGAAGTCGACGATTACAGCGACCTCCAGTTCGCCAGCTTCTTCGACGCGGTCGACTATGTCGGCGCGGTCGAGGACGCCAACGACGATTGGTGGGTCGGCTGGACCTGTGGCCTGACCGGCCAGATGAGCTGCCTCGACATCCCGGACGCCGGCTAAGCCGCCGCACCCGGACCCACATGCGGGGAGCGGCGGCCAGGGCTGCCGCTCCCCCATTGTTCGACAAGACGCGCACGGAAGATCTCCCGATGACCAAGACCGCCACGCTTTCCGCCCTGCTCGCGACCACCGCGCTTTTCGCCGCGGCCCCCGCGTTCGCGCAGGATGCCCCGCCCGCTTCGCCCTCTGCCAGCATGGTCGGCGACCCCGAAGACCAGCAGGACGAGACCCTCGACGCCGCCCAGCCGGGCGCGAGCGATCCACAGGTCGAGATCTCGGGCCCCGGCGCGGACCGCGACGACGATGATCCCATCATCATCCGCGGCACCTATATTCCCAACCCCGTGCGCGCCACGCCCGAAGTCGTCTCGGTCCTGTCGGCCGAGGACATCGCCCGTACCGGCGACGGCGACATCGCCTCGGCGCTCGAGCGCGTCACCGGCCTGTCGGTCGTCGGCGGCCGCTTCGTCTATGTGCGCGGCCTGGGGGAGCGCTATAGCTCGGCGCTCTTGAACGGGGCCCCGCTGCCCAGCCCCGAGCCGCTCCGCCGCGTCGTCCCATTGGACCTCTTCCCCACCTCGATCATCGCCTCGACGGTCGTCCAGAAGAGCTATTCCGCCAACTATCCCGGCGAATTCGGTGGCGGCGTCATCAACCTCACCACCCGTTCGGTCCCCGACGAAGGCTTCTTCTCGGTCGGCGGCGGGATCGGCTACGACAGCGAGACCAGCCTCAACCTCGGCTACACTTATTGGGGCAGCTCGACCGATTTCCTCGGCTATGACGATGGCAATCGCTCGCTGCCCGCCAATCTGGCCAGCGCCTTCGCGTCGGGAAATCGCATCACCCGCGGCGAAAATTTCTCGCTCGATGAGATCAAGGACCTGACCGCCAGCCTCGACAACGCCTCGACCAACCTCATCCAGCGCACAAACGATGTGCCGGTCAACTGGTCGGCCGACCTCGGCGCGGGCCAGACGTTCGAGCTCGGCGCGATGGACCTTGGCGTCATCGTCGTCGGCGGCATCTCGAACAGCTGGCGCACCCGCGCGGGCAAGCGCGAATTCGGCGTCGCACTGGGCGCGGTCGACACCCCCGATGCCGAACTCTTCGCCCAACAGACCTTCGATTACGTCTCGACCCAGAACCGCGTCGTCGTGAACGGCATGGCGAGCACGACCTTCAGCCTGGATGACCAGAAGCTGCGCCTCGTCGGCGTCTATATCCGCGACGCGCTCAAGGAAGCACAAATCAAGGCGGGCGAGGACTTCGAGGCGATCTCGAAGATCGATCCCGACAACCCCACGCTCCAGCAGGGCGCGACCAGCTATTTCGAACGCGAACTCTACGATGTTCAGGCGGTCGGCGAATTCGAAGTAGGCGATCTCAATATCGACCTGCGCGGGTCCTACGCCAAGTCGCGCCGCGACGCGCCGTACGAGCGCGCCTACAGCTATGTCTACAGCACCGAGTTCGACGATTACGTCAATGACCTGCGCTCGCCGGGCAACTCGGCCACGCTGAGCTTCTCCGAACTGGACGACGAGCTGTGGTACGGCGCGGTCGACCTTGCCTATTACCTGCCCACCGCCATGCCGATCACGGCGTCGGTCGGTTACGCCTATTCGGACAATAGCCGCGAGGCGATCCGCCGCGATTTCGACTTCTTCCCGCTCGCCGCGCTGCCCGACTATATCGCCCAGCAGCGCATCGACTATCTCTTGAGCGACTATAACGTCCACACCAGCGACATCACGTTGCGCGAGACGACGGGCGGCCTCGGCACCGCGGCCTATCAGGCGGCGCTCGAGACGCAGGCGGTCTACGGCATGCTCGAGGTCGAGCCCGCCAGCGACATCCTGCTCAACATCGGCGTGCGCTACGAGGACGGCACCCAGACGGTGACCCCGGTCACCCTGTTCGGCGAGACCCCGGCGGCGGAGACCAGCCTCGAGCGCAGCTACTGGCTTCCCGCCGGCACGCTGACCTGGAACTTCGCCGACGACATGCAGCTGCGCTTCGGCGCGTCCAAGACGATTGCCCGCCCGCAGTTCCGCGAACTCGCGCCGCAGCCATTCGTCGATTACGAAAGCGGTCGCACCTTCTTCGGCTCGCAGTTCCTCACCGACAGCGAAATCTTCAACCTGGATGCGCGCTACGAATATTATTTCGCGCGCGACCAGATCGTCAGCCTCGCCGGTTTCTACAAGGAGATCGACCGACCGATCGAATCGACCGCGACCAACATCGGCTCCTTCTCGATCACCAGCTTTGCCAACGCCCCCAAGGCGCGGCTCTATGGTGCCGAGCTGGAATTCCGCAAATATCTCCCCTTCTACGACATGGGGATGGACAGCGGTTTCCTTGCCGATCGTCGCCTCGCGCTGATCACCAACTACACCTACACCCAGTCCGAACTGGTGGTGGGGCCCGAGGACACCACGATCAGCTTCGTCAGCCAGCCCGCCGAAACGCTTGCCAGTTCGATCTTCAACGATGGCGCGCCGCTGACGGGGCAGTCGGAGCATCTCGTCAACCTGCAACTCGGCCTCGAGAACGAGGAGCGCCTGTCGCAGCAGACCATTCTCCTGACCTACGCGTCCGACCGCGTCACTGCGCGCGGTCCCAATGGCACGCCCGACTATATCGAGACCCCCGGGGTGAACCTCGACGTCGTCTGGCGCGAGGGGTTCGAGGTCGGCTCGAAGGAGCTCGAGGTGAAGGCCGAGGTGCGCAACATCCTCGGCACCGATTATGAGGAGGTGCAGACGCTGAACGACAGCGAGCTGCTCATCCAGACCTATGATCGGGGCACGACCTATTCGCTGTCGGCCTCGCTGACCTTCTAGCAACAGGTCTGCCAAAAAGAGGGGTCGGAGGCCGGATGCGGCGTCCGACCCCTTTTCTTGTCGCATTTGCGTCAAAATCATGTCTTCATAGAGTCACAAGTCCCGATCATCGCTAGGAAATCCAGCGGGAATGGCATCAATGTTCGCTTCGATTCTCAAGGCCCGTCCCGGGCGCCGCGACCGGCTCGCCTTTGCCGAGCTGCACCTGATCGCGCGCGCCTGCCTGATCGCCATCCTCGCCGCGTTGCTTGCACGCCTTTTGTGGGTGCTCGTCACCCCCGTTGGGCCGCTCGGCGACTGGCGCGTCGCGGCACCGCGTTTCCTGTCGGACGGCGCGCGCGATGCCCTCTTGTCGAGCTACGATCCCTTCCCCGGCACCCCGGCCACTGTCGCGGCGGGGGGCGAGAGCGTTACCGATCTCGATCTCCAGCTGTTCGGCACCCTCCTCAATCGCGGCGCGGGGACGGGCAGCGCGATCATTGCGGGCGAGGACGGGGTGCAGCAGAGCTTCGCCGTCGGCGATGAAGTCTCCCCCGGCGTTCGCCTCGCCGAGGTGGCCTTCGACCATGTCGTGCTCGACCGCGGCGGCGTACGCGAGATGCTCTATCTCGATGGCGCGCTGCCCGCCGATACGATCGAGGTGCCCGATACCAGCAGCGCCGCCGCCGGCACCGAAGCCGCCGCGCAGGCGATGATCCCCGACTTCGAATTCGAACCGCGCCGCACCGGGGGGAAGATCACCGGCATCCGCCTGCCCATCACCACCGATCCCGCCCTGCTGTCGGTCATCGGGCTGCGCGCCGGCGACGTCATCGTCTCGGTCAACGACGTCCCCGTCGACAGCCAGGCCGACATCGACCAGTTGAAATCCTCATTGAAACCCGCCGCCCGCATTCGCCTGATGGTCGAGCGCGGCGCCCAGACCGTGCCGATCGCGGTCAACCTGTAAGACAAGGCATATCGTCATGAAGCGTCTCGCCCTCCTCACCGCCGCCTGCATCATGGCCGCCACGCCCTCGGTGGCGAGCGCGCAATATATGCTCAATTTCCGCGAGGCCGACGTGCGCGCCTTCGTCGACGATGCCGCCCGCGTGACGGGCCTCACCTTCGTCGTCGACAGCCGCGTCAACCAGTCGATCAGCGTCGTGACCAACCGCTCGCTGTCGCGGTCCGAATATTTCGAGGTCTTTCTCGCCACGCTGCGCGCCAATGGGCTCGTCGCCATTCCCATCCAGGGGGGCTATCGCATCCAGCCGGCGCAAGGGGCCGCGACCCAGCCCACGGGCGGCCTGCGCGGCGCGGCACGAAACCAGTTCGTCACCGAGATCTTCCGGCTCGAAACGGTCGAGGCCGCCGGTGCCATCGAGACACTGCGCCCGCTGATCAGCTCGGAAGGCTCGATCACCGCCAATCGCAACGCCAATTCGATCATCGTCGCCGACTATGCCGACAATGTCGTGCGCATCCGCAATCTCATCGGCCGCATCGACACCGACAATTCGACCGCCGATATCGTCTATCTGGAAAATGCCGGCGCACGCGAAGTCGCCGAGGCATTGGAGGGCCTCAACGGCGGCAACGAAGGCATCGCCGCCCCGGTGCAGGTCAGCGCCATCGACAGCGCCAACGGCCTCGCCCTGCGCGGCCCCGCCGAGAGCGTCGCGCGCTACGCCTCGCTCGCCCGCGAACTCGACGCACAGGCCGCTGGCGGCAACGATATCCGCATCTACTGGCTCGAACATGCCGATGCCGAGGCGCTGCTTCCGGTGCTCCAGCAGCTGCTCGGCCAGCCGGTCACCGTTACCTCCTCCGAACCCGGCTTCATCCGCGGGCAGGAAGGCGAAGGCACGGGCGCCGGCCCGGCGCAGCCGCCCGCCCAACCCGCCATGACGCAAACCGTCAGCACGACGAACAACGGCATTGCCCGCTTCGGCCCCGCCGTCGTCACCCGCTACTCGGGCACCAATGCGATCATCGTCGCCGCTAATTCCAACGTGCAGCGCCAGATCGGCGAGATCGTTCGCCAGCTGGACACGCGCCGCGAGCAGGTGCTGGTCGAGGCGATCATCGTCGAGATCGGCGACAATGCCGCGCGCCAGCTCGGTGTCCAGTTCCTGCTCGCGGGCGAGAATTCGCCCTTCCTCGCCGCCAATTATTCGAACGCCCAGCCCAATATCCTCGCGGTCGGCGGTGCCATCGCCAATTACGAACTGGGCCGCGAGACCAGCGTCAATTCGGACGGGGTGGTGACCACCACCTACGACAATCCGCTTGGCGACAGCGTCAACGAGGCCGCCGCCGCCTCGCTCCTTAACACCACCGGCGGGCTGGCGGGGGGCGTCGTCAACCTTGCGGGCAATGCATTGTTCGGTGCCATCGTCAACGCGGTCCAGTCGGACACCGAATCGAACATCCTCTCGACCCCGTCGATCCTCACGCTCGACAATCAGGAAGCGCGCTTGCTGGTCGGCCAGGAAGTGCCGATCACCACGGGCGAGGCCCTCTCCTCCAACTTCGACAACGCCTTCCGCACCGTCGAGCGGCAGAATGTCGGCATCCAGCTGGACGTGAAGCCACAGGTCAACAGCTCGGGCTCGATCAAGCTCTTCATCCGCCAGGAGGTCAGCTCGGTCGCGGGACCGGTCGCGCAAGGCTCGGCCGATCTCGTCATCAACAAGCGCGAGTTCAAGACCGTGCTGACCGTCGATGACGGCGAGATCCTCGCCATCGGCGGGCTGCTCGATGAAAATGAGCGCAAGACCATCGAGAAGATCCCGCTCCTCGGCGACATCCCGCTCCTGGGCGAACTGTTCAAGTCGCGCAGCCGGGCGCGCAACAAGACCAATCTCATGGTCTTCATTCGCCCGACCATCATCCGCGATGCCGCCGATGCGCGGGCCATGACCGCGCGCCGCTACGACTATATGCGCACCGCGCAATGGTACAATAATCCGGGCTACGAGCCCTCGCTCGACGCGCTGGTGCGCGACTATCTGGGTGCCGCCGCGCCGGTCGCCGCGCCGCTTGCCCCCGGTGATCAATATTATCGTCCGCCCGCCGTGGTGGAGCTGCCCGCCTCGCAGACGGGAGAACCGCTGGAGGGCGAGGAATGATCATCCGCCGCGGCAACCGCGATCCGATCGAGGAGCCGGGCATGTTCGTGCCCGATGAAATGCTCCCCCAGCCGGGCGATCTCGCGCTCGAGGCGCCGGGCGCCGAACTGCCGGTCAGCGCGATCATCGACATCCCTTATGCATTCGCGCGCGAACAGGGCGTGCTCATCAACCCCGATAGCGGCGAGGAATTGCGCGTCGCATTGCGCGAAGGAGCCGATCCCGCCACGCTGATCGAGGTACGCCGCTATCTCGCGCGTCCCTTCGCGATCGATTTCGTCTCGGCCAGCGACTTCGACCGATTGCTCCATGCCCGCTATGCCGGCGGCGCGGCGGAGGGCATCGGCGACATCGGCGGCGGCGATGAATTGGACGCGCTCGCCAGCGGCATTCCCAGCGCCGAGGATCTGCTCGACAGCTCGGACGATGCGCCCGCCATCCGTCTCATCAACGGCATCATCGCCGAGGCCGTCCGCCTCGGCGTCTCCGATATTCACATCGAACCCTATGAAAGCGGCCTCGTCGTGCGCCTGCGGCGCGACGGCGTTCTCAAGGAGCATCTTCGCATGCCCGCGCACGCCGCCCCCGTGGTGGTCAGCCGCATCAAGGTCATGGCCCGCCTCGACATCGCCGAGCGCCGCGTGCCGCAGGACGGACGCATCGCACTGAAGCTCGGCGGGCGTCAGCTCGACGTGCGCGTCTCGACGCTGCCCAGCCGCGCGGGCGAACGCGTCGTCATGCGTATACTCGACAAGGAGAATGCGGGGCTCAGCCTCGACCTGCTCGGCATTTCGGGCGCCGCTGACGAAATCCTGCGCGAGGCACTGGCCGAACCCAACGGCATCATCCTCGTCACCGGCCCCACCGGCTCGGGCAAGACGACCAGCCTTTATGCCTGCCTGTCTCACCTCAATGATGGCCAGCGCAACATCCTCACCGTCGAGGATCCGGTCGAATATTCGATCGACGGCATCGGCCAGACGCAGGTCGATTCCAAGGTCGGCATGAGCTTTGCCGCGGGCCTTCGCGCCATCCTGCGCCAAGATCCCGACATCGTCATGGTCGGCGAAATCCGCGACCGCGAGACCGCCGACATCGCGGTCCAGGCCAGCCTTACCGGCCACCTCGTCCTCTCGACCGTCCACACCAATGACGCCGTCGGTGCGATCACCCGCCTGCGCGACATGCGGATCGAGCCCTTCCTCATCGCCTCGACGTTGCGGGCGGTGGTGGCGCAGCGCCTCGTTCGTCGCCTCTGCCCGACCTGCCGCGAGCCGGTCACGGCCGATCGCTCGATCGCCGCGCTGCTGGGCTTCGATGAAGGCGAGATCATCTACCGCGCGCGCGGCTGCGAGGAATGTCACGACACCGGTTTCAAGGGCCGCATCGGCGTGTTCGAGGCGGTCCGCGTCGACGGCACCATCCGCCGCCTCATCGCCGACGGCGGCGATGAAGCCGTGATTGCGCGCCACGCCTTCCTCAACGCCCCCAACCTCGGCTCGGCGGCGCGGGGGCTGGTCCGCGCGGGCGAGACCACGCCCGAGGAAGCCATCCGCATCTCGCGCCACGAGGAAGAAGAAGGACAGGATCACGCCGCCTGATGGCCGCTCGCTTCGCCTATCTGGCGGTCGACGCCAAGGGCCGTGAAAAGCGCGGCCAGATCGACGCGGGCAGCGAGGCCGAAGCCCGCGCCGCGCTCGAGAAGCGCCGCCTGCTGCCCGTTCGCCTGACCGCCGCCGACAAGGCAGCGCCGAGCGTTGGCGTCGGCGCCAAGCAGATCAGCCTGTCGCGGGCTAAGCATTTCAATGCCAAGGCGCGCGTCCTCTTCACCCGCCAGCTGGCGACCCTCATCAAGGTCTCGCCGCTGGAAGAAGCGCTACGCACCATCGCGCGCCAGTCCGAAAAGCCCGAACATCGCGCGGTGGTGAACCGCGTCGCCGACCAGGTCGTCGAGGGTCGCCGTCTCGCCGATGCGCTGGGCCGCGAACCCCGAAGCTTCGACCCGCTCTACCGCGCGATGGTCGCGGCGGGCGAGAGTTCGGGCACCTTGTCCGAACAATTGGACCGCCTCGCCGCCTTGCAGGAACGCCAGGCGCAGATGCGCTCCAAGCTTTTAAGCGCGCTCGCCTACCCCGCCGTCCTCACGCTAGTCGCCATTGGCGTCGTCGCCGCGCTGATGATCGCGGTGGTCCCAAAAGTCGTCGAACAGTTCGAGGACGTCGGCCAGCAGCTCCCCTTCATCACCCGCGTGGTCATCGCGCTGTCCGACTTCCTGGCGAACTGGTGGTGGCTCCTCGGCCTCCTCATCCTCGGCGCGGTCGCGCTGCTCGGCGCGATGCTTCGCAACGAACCCTTTCGCCTGAAATTCGACAGCTGGCTGTTGCGCTTGCCCTTCTTCGGGCGGCTGCTGCGCGATCTCAACGCCGCGCGCATGGCGCGCACGCTCGCCACCATGGTCGCCGCGCGGCTGCCGCTGGTCGAGGGCCTCGCGCTCACCGCGCGCACCATCTCCAACCGCCGTCTCGCTGCTGCGACGCGGGCGATGGAGGAAGAGATTCGCGGCGGCGGCAGCCTGTCGGGCGCCTTGAAACGCACCGGCCTCTTCCCGCCGCTCCTCGTCCACCTCACCGCCAGCGGCGAAAGCGCGGGCCAGCTCGGCCCCATGCTGTCGCAGGCCGCCGATTATCTCGAGCGCGAATTCGACACCTTCACGAGCAGCGCGCTGGCCTTGCTCGAACCGCTTATCATCATCATCATGGGGGCGCTGGTGGCCGCCATCGTGCTCGCCATCCTGATGCCCATCCTCCAACTGCAGACCCTGATCGGATAAGTCATGACCCGTCCCACCGCCAACGGCGCCAAGAAGCGCAAGAACGGCTTCACCCTCGTCGAGCTGATGGTCGTCATCGTCATCATCGGCCTGCTCGGCACCGTCGTCATGATCAACGTGCTCCCCAGCCTCGACAAGGCCAATGTCACCAAGGCGCAGGCCGACATCGCGCAGCTGAAAAATGCCGCCGAGCAGTATCGGATCGACAATTTCGCCTTTCCCGCTTCGATCGAGGCGCTGAAGAGCCCGCCCGCCGGCCTCGCCCAGCCCGACCGCTATCGCCCCGGCGGCTATGTCCGCGACATTCCCAACGATCCGTGGGGCAATCCCTATCAGATCCGCATCCCCGCTCCCGACGGCGGCCCCTACGAGATCTACAGCATGGGCGCCGACGGCGCGCCCGGCGGCGAAGGCGAGAATGCCGACATCACCGCCGGCTAGGAGGCACCCACCTCGTTCTGCCGGTTTCACGCTGGTCGAACTGATGGTCGTGCTCGTCCTCCTCGGCCTTGCCGCGACCGCGGTCGTGCTGACCATGCGCCCCGCCGATGCCGCGCGCTCGGAGGCCGTCATGCTCGCCGGGCGTATCGCGGCACTGCGCGACGAGGCGATCCTGCGCGGCAATCCCACCGGGCTCAGCGTCTCCCCTGCCGGATTCGCCTTCGAACAATATCGTCAGGGCGAATGGGTGCCACTCGATTCGAACCGTTTCGACGGGCGCACCGCCTTTGCCGATGGCGTAACGGCGCGCACGTCGGGCGAGCCCCTCGGGCTCCGCTTCGACAATCTCGGCATGCCGTCGGCCCCCACCGTCTTCATCCTCGATGATCCGGAAGGGCGCACCGCGACCGTCGCCATTGCCGCCAACGGCAGCGTCGAGGCGCTGTGACCATGCGGACGACACGCGGCTTCACCCTCATCGAGATGCTCGTCGCCCTGAGCATCTTCTCGATCGCCGCGCTAGCGCTGCTGCGGATCGACGGTTACGCCGTCTCGACCGCCGCGAACCTGCGCGAGAACGGCCTCGCCCGCCTCGTCGCCGCCAACGAGGCCGCGCTCGTCACCTCCGATCCTGCCGCCCCGACACGCGGCCAATCCTCGAAGCAGGTCGTCAATGGCGGACAGGCCTTCGCCGTCATCACCGACGTGTCCCCCACCCCCGACCCGCGCTTTCTCGCCGTCACCATCACCGCGCGCCCGCTGGCGGGCGGCCCCTCAAAGCGCCTCGTCACCGTGAAGCGGATCGAGCGCTGATGCGGCAGGGCGGCTTCACGCTGGTCGAGATGCTCGTCGGCCTCACCATCTTCGCGTTGCTCGCCAGCGCGGGCGTGGGGCTGCTGCGCGCCAGCGCCGACACGCAAGCCGCGGTCGACACCAGCCTGTCCGAACAGGCGCAGCTCGAACGCATCGCCCTACTCCTCGAGGCCGACCTCGGGCAAGCCGTCATCCGCCCCACCACAGATGCCAGCAGCCAGCCGCGCCCCGCCTTCACCGGCACCGCCACCAGCATGCAGTTCGTGCGCGGGGGCGTCATCGCGCTCGGCGAGGCGCCGTCGAGCGACCTTCGCCGGACCGGCTGGATCGCCGAGGGCGGCGCCCTCAAACGCCTGACCTTCGAAGCCATGGATGGCGGCGATGCCCGCCTCCCCGACGCCATCCTCATCGATCCGCTAGGCAGCATGACGCTCGCCTATCGCGATAGAGCAGGCGGATGGGTCGACAGTTGGCCCGACGCCTCGGGCGACCCGCTCCCCCGCGCCGTGCGCCTGACCCTGACCGCGCCGCGCCTGCCCGCCACCGACTTCATCGTCGCGCTGCCCCCGCTCAGTCCCTACGAAGGCCGCGCCGAACAGCGCGCGGGCACCGGCATCGAGGTCGCATCGTGACCCGGCGCCCGCGCCGCGAAAAGGGCACCGCGCTGCTCTCTGTCCTGCTCATCGTCGCCGTTATGGCCGCGATCGCCGCGACCGCATTGGATCGCCTCAGCCTGTCGACCCGTCTCGCGGGCAATGCGCAGGTCGCCACGCAGGGCCGCCAATGGCTTGCCATGGCCGAAAGCCTCGCCGCCGCCCGTCTCATCGAGGCCGCGCAGCTATCGGGCGGGGACCAGGCCGCGCTCCTCGGGGTCGAGCGCTCGATCACCCTGCCCGATGGCGAAATCGTGCGCGCGCGCATCGAGGACGGCACCAACTGCTTCAACGTCAATGCGCTTGCTCGCCGCCGGGCATCGGGCGAATTGCAGGCGACCGCGCGCCGCGTCTTCCTGTTCCGCGACTTTCTCGCGCTGCTCGGCCTGCCCGAAAGCCGCGCACAGCAGCTCGCCGATGCTGCCGCCGATGCGGTCGACAGCGACCTGTTGTCGCGACCCTTGGGTAACGAACGCCTCGCGAATGGCGACCCCGTCCCCAATCGCGCGCTCGCCAGTGCCAATGAACTCGCCGCCATCGAGGGCATGGACGCCGCGACCTGGGCCATGCTCCGCCCCTGGCTGTGCGCGCTGCCCAGTCACGACCCTGTCACGATCAACGTGGAAACGCTCTCCCCTGACCGCGCCGCGTTGCTGGCCATGCTCGATCCCGAGCAGATCAGCCTCGGTGCGGCACGTGCCCAGTTGCTAGCACGCCCCCGGGGCGGCTACGGCTCGGTGGTCGACTTCTGGCAGACGGGGCCCCTGCGCGGTATCACGCCGAACCAGGGCCGCGATGCGCAGGTGGCGGTTGAGACACGTTTTTTCCGGCTCGTGACGCGGGTCGGCGAAGGGGATGGGGAATTGCGGCAGGAAGCGCTCTTTTCGGTGGAAGACGACCGCGCGCTGCTCCACGCCCGCCGCTGGACCAGCACATGGTAGGCCGCGCGCTTCTCCTATGGCTGCCGGGCCGCGCCGACGCACCTGCCGCCTGCCCCTGGTGGGAGGTCGCCGATGGCCGCCTCCTCGCCCATGGCACCGACAGCGGCTGGCTGCCGCGCAGCGCCGATCGCGCCCGCGAGCCCGTCACGACGATCGGCCTCGTCGGTCCCGCCGACGTCCGGCTCGAAGCGCGCGATCCCGACGACTTGGCCAGCGCGCAGGCGCGCACGGCGGCGCGTTTGCAGGCCGAGGACAAGGCGCTGGGCGCCGACCCCCATGCCGCGACGTCGACGGCTGGCTGGATCGCCACTACGGATGCCGCGCGGATGCAAGGCTGGCTCGACTGGGCCACCGTGCAGGACGTGGCGCTCGACCGCATCGTCCCCGCCGCCGCCCTCCTGCCGCGCGACGGCGACTGGCACGAGGCTCGCTTCGGCCCGCACAAGGTGATCGCGAAGGACGGGCTCGCCATGCCCGACGACCCCGCGCTCATGGCCGCGCTGGTGGGCGACGACTTCGTCCATAGCCTCGACAATGAGGCACTCCTCGATCGATTCGCCAACCTCGAAGACGGCGTGCCCATCGACCTGCGCCAAGGCCGCTTCGCGCGAGTGCGGCGCTGGAAGCCCGATCCCAAGCGCTTGCGCGAATTCGCGATCCTCGTCGGGCTGATCCTGCTGGCCGCCATCGCCATTCCCGTCGCGAAGGCCCTCAAGTGGGATGCCGAGGCCGGCGCGCTCGACCGCGAAACCGCCGCCATCGCCACCGCGGCGCTGGGCCGCCCGGTCACCGCCGAGGCCGCCGAGGCCGAATTGCGCACCGCGCTCGGCAGCGGCGGGGCAGCCCGCGCCGACGCCACCCAGATGATCGCCAGCCTGCTTGCCGCAATGCAGCCCGAGGTCGGCGTCGAGGCGGGCATGATCGACTGGAACGCCAGTGGCACGCTCAGCGCCCGGCTGGTTTCCGCCGACAGTGCCGCGGTCAACCGCGTTCTTCTCACGCTCCAGCAGCGCGGCTGGATCGTCACCGCCAATCCGGTCGCCGGCGGCGATGGGCGCGCAGCGGTCGATCTGACGATGCGAGGTGGCGCGTGAGCCCGCTGACGGACTGGTACCGCGCGCGCAGCCGCCGTGAACAGGTGATGCTCGGCGTGATGGCGCTCATCGCCGTCCCGATCCTCGCCTGGTTCCTGTTCATCGCCCCGGCGCTCGGCTGGCACGACGGCGCGCGCGACCATTATCTCGAAGCGAGCGAGCGTTATGGTCGCACCCGCCTGCTCGCCGAGGATTTGGACGGCGGCAACGGCGCAGGCACCAGCCGCATCGACCAGCCGGTCGGCGATTATGTCGCCGCCTCTGCCGCACAGGCGGGCTTCGCGCTCACCAGCAACGTCACCAGCGGCGACGATCGCACGCAGGTCACCATCGCGCAGGCGCGCGCCGACGCCGTGCTCGCCTGGATCGGCCAGCTGACCGCTGCCGGGGTCGCGATCGAGGCCATGCGTCTCACCGACAATGGCGAAGGCGGGGTCGAGGTCGACCTTGTGCTGGCGAGGGCAAGATGATGACGCGGCGCTGGATCCTCTTTTCGGTCGTGGTGTTCGCGGTGGCGCTCGTCACCCTCTTCCCGCTCCGCCTCGCGATGGACATGGCGCTGGGGCAATCCTCGCTCCTCTCGGCACGGCAGGTCGCGGGCAGCGTCTGGTCGGGCCGGATCGGCGATGCGATGCTCGGGCGCGAACGGCTCGGCAGCTTCGATGTCGCCTTGCGCCCGCTGCCGCTGGTCATCGGCCGCACCGAAGTCGCCGTCGAACGCCTCGGCGATCCCGACGGTCCCTTGAGCGGCCGCTTCTTCCTCTCGGGCCCTTCGGAAGGCGTTGCCAGCCTCGACGGCCGCGTCGCCATCGCCGGTCTGGTCGCTCCCCTGCCGATCGAGGCGCTCCGCTTCGACCGCGTCGACGCCCTGTTCGATACCGGGGGCTGCAAGCAGGCGCAGGGCACCGTCACCGCCATTCCCGCCGCTGCCATCGCCTTTCTGGGCGGCGAACTGTCGGGCCCCGTTTCCTGCGCCGAGGACGGTCGCGTGGTGGCGCTGTTGAGCGGCCCGCGCGGCGCCGAAGAGGTCGAGCTCGCGCTCGATGCCGAGGGCAATCTGGAGACGATCGTCACCATCAGCGGCGCCCCACCCGCACTCGGCGAGGCGCTGGCAGCTTATGGCTTCGCCCGGGGTGATGCCGGCTGGTCGCTGCGCGTCGCCGGCCGTCTCGATTGAGCCACGCGCTACTCGTCCTTGGCGGCGCCGTCCTTGGTGCCATTGTCGGTAGCTTCATCGCCACGATCGTTCGTCGCTTTCCTGACGACCGCTCGGCGCTCGAGGGCCGCTCGGCCTGCGAATCCTGTGATGTCCCGCTCGGGCCCCTCGATCTCGTCCCGATCCTCAGTCACCTCGCGCTACGCGGTCGCTGCCGTCATTGCGGCGCTCCGATCGCCCGCGAGCATCTCGCCATCGAGCTGGTCGCCGCCGCCATCGGCGCGTCGAGCGCGGCGCTGCTGCCCTTGGCGCAGGCCGGGTCGATCGCATTGTTCGGCTGGATCCTGCTTCCGCTCGGCTGGATCGATGCGCGCCATCTATGGTTGCCCGATCGCCTGGTGCTGCTGCTGGCGCTCGCCGGGTTGATGCTCGGCACGTTCGCAAGCGGCGCCTTGCTGCCTGATCGGCTGATCGGCGGACTGGTGGGATTCGCTTTCTTGGCCGCGCTGCGGCTTCTTCACCAGCGCCTGCGCGGGGTGGAAGGGATGGGCGCGGGCGATCCGAAGCTCATGGGCGCCATCGGCCTTTGGACCGGCTGGTGGTTGCTCGCCCCGATCCTGCTGGTCGCGAGCGCGGGGCTGTTGGCGGTCGCGCTCCTCACCGGCGCGCATCGCGACGCGGGGCGCGAATATCCGCTGGGAAGCGCGCTGGCGGCGGCGGCCTTCGCCGTCACGCTCGCCAGCGCATCCTTCCTCTAGGCGTCAGGCTGCGTCGGCCTCGTCGTCCGCCCCGATCGACGGGGGCAGGGCCTCTAGGAACCCGCCCTTGTCGGCATCATCGTCCTTCTTGCGACGGGCACGCGGCTTGCGCTGCGGCTTGTCCTCGCCCTCGTCGTTGCCCTTATCGGCCTTGTCGGCCTTGGGCTTGCGCCGCGTCTTCTTCTCGGGCTTGTCCTCGGCCTCGTCGCGCTCGTCGTCGCGGTCGTCATCGTCGCGATCATCGTCGTCGCGGCGCTTCCTACCCTGATTCTGTTGCTTGTTGTCCTGCCGGTCCTGCCGCTTTTCCTGCTCGAGGCGGATTTCCTCGAGCACGCGGAAATAATGATCCGCATATTGCAGGTAATATTCGGCCTGGACGCGGTCGCCCTGCATCTGGGCATCGCGCGCGAGGCCCTTATATTTTTCGAGAAGCTGCGAGGCGTTGCCGCGATTGCGATTGTCGCTACGGCCGCCCTGCGGTCCACGTTGTCCACCGCGGCCACGCCGCCGGTTCTGACGATTACTGATCAAAAATCTCGTCCCTTGTTTCAAGGGCGCGCCCGAAGGCGGCGCCAGGGGCCGGCCGGGGCAAGGGGCCGTCGGCCGCACGGATCCCAACTCCTTTACCGCGCGCATCCGCCAAAAAGGCAGCGCGGGCAGTCATGTGATGGGAGTGTCTTGGACTGGTGCGCCGTCGAAGCGTCGGTGTGACAAATCTGGCGGAGCCCCGTTCCGAACCCCGGTTTAGCTCTCATACTGCCAGAATCCAAGCTTTTTCATCAACCGGTGATAGAAAGCGCCCGCGCCCGGCCCGCCAGATCGCGGTGGAGCACCGGCGAAAAGCCCGCCGCTTCCAACAATTTTGCAACCGATTCGGCCTGGCTATGGCCGATTTCGAGCACCGCCAGCCCAGCCTCGCCGAGCAGCCCCGCCAATTGCGGCACGATGCGCCGATAATCATCGAGCCCCGATTCGCCCGCATAGAGCGCCTCGTGCGGCTCGTGCGCGGCGACATCGCGCGCGACCTCCGCATCGCCTTCGGCGATATAGGGCGGGTTGCACAGGATGAGGTCGAACCGCTCCACCAGCCCCGCCCCCCAATCGCCGATGGCGAAGGCAGCGCGATCCGCCATCCCAAGCGCCTCGGCGTTGGCCCGCGCATAGCCGAGCGCTACCTCGCTGGCATCCACGCCGACCCCGCTCGCGCGAGGCCACTCGTCGAGCGCGGCGAGCAGCAAGCTCCCCGGCCCCGTGCCGAGATCGAGCACGCGCCTGGGTCCCGCCGTCCCGCGAAAATGCGCGGCGGCGGCATCGAGCAGCGTCTCCGAGTCTGGCCGCGGGATCAGCACGCCGGGACCGACCTTGATCTCGACCGTCCAGAAATGGCGGCTGCCGGTGAGGTAGGCGAGTGGCTCGCCGCCCGCGCGTCGTTCGACCAGCGCGGCAAAGTCGGCCCCGCCGTCGCGCACGCCATCGAGCAGCAAGCGATCACGCTCCACGCCGAGCGAATGCGCGAGCAGCAGTTCGGCATCGAGGCGCGGCGTATCGCTGACCCGCTCGAGCCGCGCCGCCGCCTCGCCCAGCGTCAGGCCAGACCTCACGCCTCGTCGTCGAGACCCGCGAGCCGCTGCGCCTCGTCCTCGCTGATGAGCGCGTCGATCAACTCGCCCAGTCCCGGTCCCTCGAGGATCGCGTCGAGCTTGTGCAGCGTGAGGTTGATGCGGTGATCGCTGACGCGGCCTTGCGGGAAATTATAGGTGCGGATGCGCTCGGAACGGTCGCCCGATCCGACCATCGACCGCCTCGCGCCCGAACGTTCGGCGTCGGCGATCGCGCGCTCATGTTCGTACAGGCGCGTGCGCAAGACTTTCATCGCCTTGGCCTTGTTCTTGTGCTGCGACTTCTCGTCCTGCTGGCTGACCACGATGCCCGTCGGGATATGCGTGATGCGCACCGCGCTGTCAGTGGTGTTGACCGACTGGCCACCGGGCCCCGAGGCGCGGAACACGTCGATGCGCAGGTCCTTCTCGTCGATATGGACGTCGACTTCCTCGGCCTCAGGCAGCACTGCGACGGTGGCAGCCGAGGTGTGGATGCGCCCGCCGCTCTCGGTCGCAGGCACGCGCTGGACGCGGTGCACCCCGCTCTCGAACTTCAGCTTGGCGAACACGCCCGCGCCCTTCACGGAGGCGACCGCTTCCTTGTAGCCGCCGACATCGGAGGCATTGGCGCTGATCAGCTCGACCTTCCAGCCCTGCTCCTCGGCATAGCGCTGGTACATGCGCAGAAGATCGCCCGCGAACAGCGCGGCTTCGTCGCCGCCCGTGCCCGCGCGCACCTCGAGCATCGCGGGCTTGTCGTCGGCCGCGTCCTTGGGGAGCATGAGCAACGCCAGCTTTCGCTCGGCATCGGGCAGCGCCTTGTCGATCGCGGCGGCCTCTTCCTCGGCCATGGCGCGCATCTCGGGATCCTCGAGCATATCGGCAAGGTCGGCCTTTTCCGAGCGCAACCTTTTCAGCTCCGCGGCCTGTTCGGCGACCGGCTCGATCTCGGCATATTCCTTCGACAGCTTGACGAAATCGGCGGGATCGAGATCGCCCGCCGCCATCTTCGTCGACAGGTCGGCCTTCTTGGCGAGCAATTGCTCGATTCGCTCGTCGGAAACGCTCGCCATCAGACCTGCTCCTCCGTGTCCCACTCGGCCAGCATCGCCTCGGCGGCGATGTCGGTGATGGGTTCGATCGTCTCGGCGGGCGTCAGCTGGCGCTGCTCGCCGGTTTTCAGATCCTTATACTGGACGGTGCCGGCCGCGACTTCCTCATCGCCGATGATCAGCGCGGCGCCGGCACCGGCGGCATCGGCGCGGCTCATGCGCTTGGCCATCTTGCCCGACCAGAAAATCTCGGCGCTGATCCCTGCCCCGCGCAATATCTGCGCGGCGGCAATTGCGTGGGGGCGCGCGGCATCGCCCATCGGCAGCACGGCGGCCTCGATGCCCTCGCTCGCCTCGTCCTCGCCGATCAGCATCGCCAGCCGCTCGACCCCGGCGGCCCAGCCGACCGCGGGGGTGTGCGGCCCGCCCAATTGTTCGATCAGCCCGTCATAGCGCCCGCCCGCCAGCACGGTGCCCTGCGCGCCCAGCTGGTCGGTGACGAATTCGAACGCCGTATGGCGATAATAATCGAGCCCGCGTACGAGATGCGTGTCGCGCTCATAGGCGACGCCTGCCGCATCCAATCCCGCCGTCACCGCGCCGAAGAAGTCCTCGGCCTCGGGCGTCAGCACCATCGCGGGTGCGCTGTCGGCGAAGGGTCGGTCGCGCGGATCCTTCGAATCGAGGATACGCAGCGGATTCTTCTCGAGCCGCAGCTGCGAATCCTCCGACAGCTCGTCGCGATGGGCAGAGAAATGCTCGATCAGCGCCGCGCGCCAATTGTCGCGGCTTTCCGTATCACCAAGCGTATTGAGCTTCAGCGTGACACCACCGATGCCCAATTCCTCGAGCAACTGCGCGCCAAAGCACAGCAGCTCGACATCGGCCATCGGATCATCGCTCCCCAGCACCTCGGCGTCCAACTGGTGGAACTGGCGATAACGCCCCTTCTGCGGGCGCTCGTAGCGGAAGGCCGCGCCATGCGTCGCGACCTTCATCGGCGCATATTGCTTCCAGCCCTCGGACAGATAGGCGCGCGCGATCCCCGCGGTGAATTCGGGGCGCAGCGTCACCGAACCTTCGGAGCGCGATTCGAAGCTCCACATTTCCTTCGACACGACATCGCTCGTCTCGCCCATCGTGCGCGCGAACACGCCCGTCTGTTCGAACATCGGCACTTCGACGCGCATGAAGCCATAAAGCCGCCGCACCTCGTCGAAGGTGCGCACGACATGGTTGAAACGCTCGGCCGCCTCGCCGGTCAGGCTCTGGGTGCCCTTGATGGGTCGCAATTTGCTCATGCCGCCGCGATTAGCCGCTCACGAGCCCCCTTTCCACCCGTTTTCAACGCATTGGAACCGAAGTGTCTTGCACCGCGCTTTCAGATCACTAAGGGAGCGCCACCATGAACATCGACCTCATCCCCGTGGGCGACAACGCCCCCCATGAACTCAACGTCTTCATCGAAGTCCCGATCGGCGGCGAACCGGTCAAATATGAATTCGACAAGAAGTCGGGCGCCATGTTCGTCGACCGCATCCTGCACACGCCGATGCGCTATCCGACCAACTATGGCTTCATCCCGCAGACGCTGTGCGACGACGGCGATCCGCTGGACTGCCTCGTCATGACCCGCTGGACGCTGCTGCCCGGCACCGTCATCAAGGCGCGCCCGATCGGCGTCCTCCACCTCGAGGATGAGGCCGGCGGCGATGAAAAGCTGCTCGCGGTCCCGGTCACCAAGGTCTCGCCCTATTACAAGGATGTCGAGGACTATACCGACCTGCCGCCGATCGTGGTCGAGCAGATCAACCACTTCTTCACCCACTATAAGGATCTCGAGAGCGAGAAGTGGGTGCGCATCGGTCATTGGGGCGGCAAGGATGACGCGCTCCAGGTCGTGCGCGACGCCATCACCCGCTGCCAGACGACAAAGTAATCGCTCCTCAGGCGCCGCCGTCGCGGCGGCGCCGCATTTCCTCGCGCATGAACTGGCGCGGGATGAACAGCTTCCTGAATTCGATGGCGAAGGTCCGCCCCTCGGGTCGCAACAGCGCGGGCTGATAGGCGAGCGGCACCGCGCCCGTCTCGTCGGTCACCCGCGGGCGCTCGTCGAGCAGATTGTCGATCCCGATCCGCACCGACGAGCCGCGCAGCCAGGGGTGGCGCGACAACAGGTCCATCCGCTCGCCAAGATTGGCATAGAGCCTGAGGTCGACCGTCCCGTAATCGTCATAGCGCAGTTCGCCGACGCCGGTATCGACCCGCGTAGGGCCGTACCAGTCGACACTCACGCGCGCGCCGAACCCGTTGTTGAACAGCCCGAAGCGGCTCTCAACCTTGTGACGGGAACGTCCGCCGAAACGCCCGAGCGAGGCGCCGTCGAGATAATCGAGCAGAGGTCCGTCCTCGTCGATCAGCCGCTCGTCGGTGAAATTCACCTCATGCGTGATCGACCCGTAGAGCCGCCCGCCATGGGGCCCACGCGACGAACCGAAGCGCCCCATCGGTCCGCCACCCCCGCCGCGCCCGCGACGGGCCTGCTGCTCGCCCCCTGCTGCCTGCTCGCCGCCGCCGCTGGCCTGCTGCATTTGCCCGCCTTGCTGCGACTGCTGGCCCTGCCTCGGCGCGGGCGGCCCTTCGCCGCCGGCGGCTGCAGGACGCTCGCCGCCGCCGCTGCCGCGTCCGCGCATACCCCGCATCCGTTCGCGAAAACGGGCCATGGTCGCCTCGGATGGCGGATTGGGTTCGAGCCGCTTCCTGAAATTCAACCCCCAGCGCAGCGTGTCGCGCCGTTCCTCCGCAACGTTGATCGGGGTGATGTCGAGCGCCACCAGCCGCCCGTCCCCATCGCGCGTCACCCGCTCGGGAAAGGCCGCCTCGATCGCCGGGGTCAGTTCGGGAAAGCCCTGAATCGGATCGCTGATCCGGCTCGAGGTGAAATCGGCACGAAGATCGAGCGACCAGTCCTCGTCCTTCATCGATATGTCATAGCCTGCGCCCAGCTTCCACACCGTCCGACGGTCGGCGAGAAGCGCCGGATTACCACCCGTCGTCACCGCCGCCAGCACGGTCTCGCCGGTGACGAGATCGAGCACGCGCGCGGCGGGGTCGGTAATCCGCGGGTCGCCCAGCTGGCTGAGGCTCGGCGCGCCCTCCTCTACGGTGACACTGACGATGAGATCGAGCCGCCGCGTCGGTTTGAAATTCACGCCCGCGCCGTAGAGCGTCAGCAGGCCGAAGTCCGACAGCTCCTCGACCTCCGCGTTGAGGTTGAGCGACAAGTCGCCCACCGCGCTGGCATCGAGCAGCGGCACGTCGAGGCTCGCGGTCGCGGCGAGACGCTGTCGCTCGAGCGTCGTCTCGCTCAGGAGCGTCTCGATCCGCTCCTCGCTGTGGATACCTAGATGGGTCGCCCGCGCGGTCAGCGTGGTTGCCGACTCCCCCGCCGCCGTTTCCATGACGATGCCTGACAGCTGCGCGTCCACTTCGGCCCGCAGCGTGCGCGAGCGCGCTTCGCTCCGGGGCAACAGCGTGTCGAACAGGAGAACGCCAAAAGGATCAAAGCCCGGCGACAAGGCATCGAGCCCCGCCTGCAGGACGCCGACGTCGGCGCCCTCATCGGTGCGCGTGCGCGTTTCGGACAATTCGAGACTGCCCGTCGTCGACCAGCGCCAGTCGCCCGGCGCCGAATTGACCGCAAATTCGAACGAGCCGCCGCGACTGCGCCGATTGCGCGTCAGCGCCCCGGCCTGCGCATCACGCACCACGCGCACCGCCTCGCCGTCGGCAAAGGGGCTGTCGGCAGGCACATCCAATGTGGCGACCAACGGTCCGAGCAGGCTCTTCACATTGGTCTCTTCAAACCCTGCCGTCGCGGTCGCCGATGCCTCGCCCAGCGGGCGCTTCGCCACCCCGGTGATCTGCAAGGTCTCGGTCGCGCCGACGAGGCTACGAAATGGACGCGGGTCGATCGGGCCGTCGACCGTTTCGACCGGATCGAGCGCGATGTCGCGTTCGTCCTCGGTCAAAAGCCCGTCGCGTTCATACTGTACGTCCACGCTGGTGCGCTTGCCGGGGCTGAGCATCAGGCGACCGACCTCGAACTCGCCCCCCATGCGCCCGCCCGAGGTGGGGAAGCGCACTTCCGTCTCAATCGTGGTCGAATAGAAATTCTCGCGCAGCACGAAATTCACGACCCGCTGGTCGGCGCGATAGCCGTAGCTGAGCGCCACTTCCTCGGGCAGCACCTCGACCCGCTCGATCGCCTCGGTGGGCAGGTCGCGCATCTCGCGCCAGCCTGAAATGCGCCGCCCGTCGACAAGGATGATCGGTCGCCCGCCGCCCCGGCCTCGGGTCGAGCCCAGTTCGGGCGCGAGCACCTCGAGCAATTCGCTGACGCTGGTCGCCCCCGTGGCGCGCACGTCGCGCGCATCGAGCGTCAGGATCGGCTCGACATCGCCCAGCACCGAGCCGCGCGGGGCCGTGCCGGTGACGATGATGGGGTCGCTGTCGTCCTCGGGGACGGTCGCGCCCGCCTCCTGCGCGGCGGCGTCCTGCATCAACAGGAGCGAGGCGATGCTGATCGCGAGCTGGCTGACCATCGTTCTTGAAACTCCCGCAACGCGCCGCATTCGGCCTGACAGCGCGGCACTGGCCAGTTGCTGAACAACATGCAATTGCCTTCTCGTAACAATCGGTCGCAGGAAAAGTGTCTTATGCAAAAGGTCCATATGCTGGCGCCCTCCATTGCCTGTCTGCTCGCCGCCTGCGCGAGTACGCCGACCATCATCACGCCCCGCGCCGATGGCGCCGAGCAGCGGACCGAGGATGCCCTCGCGGCGATCGAGCGCCATGACGATGCGGTCCAGGCGGTCATCGCCATCGACCCCACCGCGCTCGACCAGGCGCGCGCTATCGACGCCGCCCGCATTGGCGGCCCGCTCGCGGGCATGCCCGTCCTCCTCAAGGACAATATCGAGGCCGCCGGCCCGCTACCGACGACGGCGGGCAGCCTTGCGCTCGCCAACAATGTCACGGGCCGCGATGCCCCATTGGTCGCCCGCCTGCGCAGCGCCGGCGCCGTCATCCTCGGCAAGACCAACCTCAGCGAATGGGCCAATTTCCGCTCGGAAAATTCGAACAGTGGCTGGTCGGGCATCGGCGGCCAGACCTTCAACCCCTGGGCGCTCGACCGCAGCCCCTGCGGCTCCTCGTCAGGCTCGGGCGCGGCGGTCGCGGCGGGCTATGTCGACATCGCCATCGGGACCGAGACCAATGGCTCGATCACCTGCCCCGCCGCGATGAACGGCGTCGTCGGCTTCAAGCCCTCGGTCGGCATGGTCAGCCGCACCCACATTGTCCCCATTTCGGTCACGCAGGATACGGCTGGCCCGATGACGCGCTATGTCGATCAGGCCGCCTGGGTAATGGACGCCATCGCGGGCAGCGACCCCGCCGACCCGGCGACCGCGCGCGCCGATGCCTATCGCGGCCGCTTCGTCGCCGCGCTCCGGGACGCCAGCCTCGCAGGCAAACGCCTCGGCGTGCTGGAATTTGCCACCGGCTTCGGCACTGACGCCGCCTTCGATACCGCCAAGGCGCAGCTTGTCGCCGCCGGTGCGACCCTCGTCAGCATCGAGGAGATCGGCGCCGAACGGCTCGACGGCGAGATCAGCTACAAAATCCTCCTCACCGAATTTCGCGATGGCCTGAACCGCTATCTCGCCTCGACCCCCGCGAGCGTCGAGACACGAACCCTCGCCGACCTCATCGCCTTCAACGCCGCCAATCCGCGCGAGCTTGCGATTTTCGACCAGTCCATCTTCGAGAAGGCGGAGAAGACCCGGATCGACGATCCCGCTTATGTCGAGGGTGTCGCCGCCAACCTTAACTGGGCGGGCCCCGAGGGTATCGACCGCCTGCTCGCCGCGCACGATCTCGACGCGCTCATCTTTCCCACGACCGCTCCCGCGATGCTCATCGACCATGTCCATGGCGATGATTGGCATGGCGGGGGTGCCGGTTATCTCGCGGCATGGGCAGGCTATCCGCACCTCACCGTGCCGATGGGGCTGGTGCGCGGCCTGCCGGTGGGGCTGAGCTTTGTCGGCACCAAGTGGGACGATCCCGCCATCCTCGCGCTCGGCCATGCCTATGAGCAGCTGCGCGGCGACTTGCCGCGCCCGCAATTTCACGCCTCGAGCTTCGATCTGGCGCCGATCGCGCCCGCGCTCGAACCGGTGCGCTAGGGGCTCGCTTCAAGCGTCGGGCCAGGCTCGGGCGTCACCCGTGCGGCGATCCAGCTGCCCGCTACGATGAAGGCGCCGCCCAGCACGGTCCAGCCGCTCGGCACCTCGTCGAAGACGACGAATCCGAAGAAGGCGCCCCACAGGAAGCCCGAATATTCGCTGGTCGACAGATAGCTCGCCTCGGCGCGCGCATAGGCCCAGGCCAGCCCCATCATCCCGCAGATGCTGAGGAGGGTCGCCAGCCCCATCGCCACCGGGGTGCCGCGCGGCAGCGGCGGCGCGCCGACCACCAGCGCCACCAGCCAGAAGCCGAGCCCCGAAACGGCGAAATAATAGAAAGCGACCTCGATCGGTCCGGCCTCCTGGCTCTGCTGGCGCATCAGGATGATGTTGAAGGCGTAAAGGATCGCCGAGACGAGGATCGACAGGCTGCCGAGCAGCGCCTCGCGCCCGAGGTCGGCCTGCGCCTGTCCGAAAAAGATGAGGCTCACGCCGCAAAAGGCGAGGATCGAACCCGACAGCACGCTTCGCCCCACCTCTTCCTTGAGCAGAACGCGCGCCAGCCACAGCGAGAAGAGCGGCGAGACGAAGGCGAGCGCGATCGCCTGCGCCATGGGCACGTACACGAGGCCAAAGAAGAAGGTGTAGCTCATCGGCACCATCATCGTGCCGCGCAGAAGATGGAAGCGCATGCTGCGCGCGCTCGGCGGCCCGTTGCGCCACAGGAAATAGGGGATGGCGAGCAGCGGAGTCGCGATCACGGTGCGCCACGCCAGCGCCGCATAGGCGCCATAGTCGAGGCTCACCGTTTTCATTGCGGCATCCATTGCCGACAGGAAACCGATGGCGAGGACCGCGCCGAAAAAGGCGGATAGCGAAGAGGAACGGTGCTGGCTCACGGCCCGCCATTGCCGTGTCACTCGCTGCTTGTCGATCCTCGCTCGTCGAACGACTAGCGCAGGGTCATGGTATCGCCGTCCATCTCGATCCGCCCGGCGCGGGTGAGATAGGACTGGCCGAGCAAATTCTCCTGCGCGCCCTCGACGACGACCCCGGCGACATTGTCGACCCTTTTGTCGCCGACGCGCACGCTGGACAGCGTGACGAACTGGCCGCGAATTTCGCCCGAGACCTGTCGCCCGACGATTTGGTAGCTGGCAGGATCGAGCGCGATGCCGACCTGCCTTGCGCTGGCCTCGGTCAGTACGACCCCTGTCGCTCCGGTATCGACGAGGAAACGCACGCCGCGACCATCGACCTCGGCGCTGGTGTAGAAATGACCGCCCGGCCCCCGTTCGAACGCGACGGCACCGTAGATGTTGGCATGGCTCGCTGTCGAAGATGGCGCCGCGTCGGCGGCATCGACCAGAATTTCGCCGGCCCCGCCCTGATCGACGCCGGGTGCCTCGGGCATCGCCACGGCGACGACCAGAGCGAACAGGCAGATCATGGCGGCAAAGCCCTTCATGCGCCTGCCATAGCGCGCCAGCCCTTAAGAAAGCGCTGCGACCCCGAACGGCGCGGGAAAGCCGCGATTTTCGTCGGCCATGGCGAGCATCGAGGCGGCATGACGTGCGGCCACTTCGCGCTGGTCCTCGCCATAGCCCCCGCCCAATGCGCTGGCGACCGGCACGCCGCACGAGCGTGCCGTCCGCACCACCAACCGGTCGCGTGCCGCGAGCCCGTCATGCGTCAGCGCCAGCCGTCCAAGCTTGTCGCCCTCATGCGGGTCGACCCCGGCCTGGTAGAGGATGAGATCGGGCGCCACCCGTTCGACCAGCGCGGGCAATTCGCGCGCCAGCACTGCCAGATAGGCGTCGTCACCAGTGCCGTCGGGCAGGCCGATATCCACGTCGCTCGCCGCCTTGCGCACTGGGAAATTCTTCTCGGCATGAATCGAAAAGGTGACGATATCGCCGCGTCCCGCGGTCAGGCTAGCGGTGCCGTCCCCCTGGTGGACGTCGAGATCGACGATGAGAATCTGGCGCGCATCGCCCTCCTCGATCAGGCGATTGGCGGCCACCGCGAGGTCGTTAAATACGCAATAGCCTGCGCCCGTGTCATAGCCCGCATGGTGGCTTCCCGCCGCGCTATTGGCGGCATAGCCATGCGCCATCGCCAGCCGGGCCGCGAGCCACGTCCCGCCATTGGTATGGCGCACGCGGTCGCGGATTCGCGCCGTCACCGGAAAACCGATCCGCCGTTCCTTGTCGTACGGAACGCGCGCCTCGAAGACCTCGGCGACATAATCGGGATCATGCACCGCCTCGAGCCAATGCCGTGGCATCGGCGGCGGCGCATGTTCGGTGATCGCCGCGCCGCTCTTCCGCAGCGCCTCCATCACCAGCATATATTTGTCGAACTTGAAGGTGCCGCGCGCCGGGTGCGGTGCCATGTAATCGGCGTGGTGGACGACGTGGAGCACTAATGCGGCACGAAGGCCTCGGCCTCTCCCGCCTCGATCTTCGCCGCCTTTTCCTCGACGAGACGGACGATGTGATCGACCATGCTCTCGTCCTGGATGTGGTGGTCCTTCACGCCCGAAAGATACACCATGTGGCTGCCGTTGCCCCCGCCAGTTACCCCGATATCGGTCTCGCGCGCTTCGCCGGGGCCGTTGACGACGCAGCCGAGCACGGAAAGGCTCATCGGCGTCTTGATATGCTGGAGCCGCTCTTCAAGCGTCTGCACCGTGCGGATGACGTCGAAACCCTGGCGCGCACAGGACGGGCAGCTCACTACCCGCACGCCGCGCGACCTGAGGCCGAGCGACTTGAGAATCTCGTAACCGACGCGCACCTCGTCCTCGGGTTCGGCCGACAGCGACACGCGGATGGTGTCGCCGATGCCCGCCCACAAGAGCGAGCCGATGCCGAGCGCCGACTTCACCGTCCCGCCGATGAGCCCGCCCGCCTCGGTGATGCCGAGGTGTAGCGGGCAGTCGACCTGCGCGGCGAGTTCGCCATAGGCCGCCACCGCGAGCATCAGGTCGCTCGCCTTCACCGCGACCTTATAGTCGTGGAAATCATGGTCCTGCAGGATTTTGATATGGTCCATCGCGCTTTCGACCAGCGCGTCGGGACAGGGCTCGCCATATTTTTCCAGCAGGTGCTTCTCGAGGCTGCCCGCATTGACCCCGATGCGGATCGCGCAGCCATTGGCCTTGGCCGCGCGGATGACTTCCTTCACCCGTTCGTCCGACCCGATGTTGCCGGGGTTGATGCGAAGGCACGCCGCGCCCGCATCGGCGGCTTCCAAGGCGCGCTTGTAGTGGAAATGGATGTCCGCGACGATCGGCACGTTGGCGGCCTTCACGATCTCAGGCATCGCCGCCGTGCTGTCGGTATCGGGACAGGAGACGCGGATGATGTCGACGCCCGCCTCCTCGCAGCGACGGATCTGGTCGATCGTCGCCTTCGCATCCGAGGTGGGCGTGTTGGTCATGGTCTGCACCGAAATCGGCGCATCGCCCCCGACGGGGACATTGCCGACCATGATCTGGCGAGAGGTTCGGCGCTCGATCGTGCGCCACGGACGGATTGCGGACATGAGGATGATATAGACGCAGGAAATGACGAACCCAAGGCGGGACTTGCGTCCATGTCGCGGCAATGCTCGTTTCGCCATCATGACCGACACCGATGCCGCGCCCGACGCGACCAGCCCGCTGCTCTTCGCCCGCCTGCTCGATGGCCAGGGCGGCGCCCGCCCGCTGGACTGGGGGGAGGCCCGTCACGCCGAGCCCGCGCCCGGCGAACTCTTGTGGATCCACCTGTGCCGCACGCACGAAGACGTCGAGCCGTGGCTGGAGACGCGGCTTGCCGTGCCCGAACCCATCGCCGAAATGCTCATCGACGACGGCAATCGCCCACGCGCCACCCGAGAGGGCGATACGCTCATCGCGGTCCTGCGCGGCATCAACTTCAATCCCGACGCCGAGCCCGAGGACATGATCTCGATGCAGCTGTGGACCGACGGGCGCATTTTCGTGACGCTGCGCCGCGACCCGCTCCAGACCCCGCGCGAGGTGGTCGGGCTGCTCGACAGGGGCATCGGACCGGTCGATGCCGGCGCGCTCGTCACCGAACTGGTCGAGCATCTCGTCGCCCGGATGAACCGCGCGATCGTCGACATGAACGAGGTCATCGACCGGTTCGAGGAGGCCGACCTCGACAATGAAGGCGACATGATCCTGTCGAAGACGAGCGCGATCCGCCGCAACTGCCTCGCCCTGAAGCGCCACATGGGACCTCAGCACAATGCGCTCGAGGCCATCGCCCGCGCCGACCTGCCCTGGTTCGACGTCGAGGACCGGCGCGAGATCGGCGAGACGATCGAGCGCCTGCGCCGCTATCTCGACGATATCGACGTGTCGAAGGAAAGCGCGCTGGTGCTGCAGGACGAACTGCGCGCCCGCGCCCTGGCCTCGTCGGAGCGCACCAATTCGCTCCTCACCCTCGTCGCCTCGGTGTTCTTGCCGTTGGGCTTCCTCACCGGCCTCCTCGGCATCAATGTCGCGGGAATGCCCGGCACGAACGACAGCCACGCCTTTTGGAACGTGGTGTGGATCTGCGGGCTGCTGCTCGTGTTGCAATGGGGCGCCTACATGGGTTGGCGCTGGTGGACCGGCCATCGCCACTGAGCTTTCTGGAACCTTGCGGGGCACTGCCAGCGTTGGCGGGCTGAAGCTTCAAGGAGACCAGAGCCATGCCCACCGTCCTCATCACCGGCGCCAGCCGCGGCATCGGCCGCGAATTCGCGACTCAATATGCCGCCGACGGCTGGGACGTCATCGCCACCGCACGTAGCCAGGGCGACATCGCCGACCTCGGCGGAATCGAGGGCGTGCGCGCGCACCGGCTCGACGTCCTCGATGCAAATGAGGTCGACCGCTTCATGGGCGAATTAGGCGATCAGGTGGTCGACGTCTTCATCAACAATGCCGGCATCTACGGCCCGCGCGAGCCCGAACGCGACGGCTGGCTCGAGCTGATGGAAGTCAATGTCATCGCCCCCACCCTTCTCGCCCAGCGCCTGCGCCCCAATGTCGCCAAGTCCGAGCAGAAGAAGATGGTCGTGCTGACCAGCAAGATGGGCTCGATCGCCGACAATTCGTCGGGGGGCTCCATCCCCTATCGCTCGTCCAAGGCGGCGGTGAATGCAGCCTGGAAGAGCCTCGCACATGATTTTCGGAGCGACGGGATCGCCGTCGCCATGCTCCACCCCGGCTGGGTCGAGACCGACATGGGCGGCCCCAATGCCTTGATCGACACCAAGACCAGCGTCTCGGGCCTAAGGCAGCGGATCGAAGAAACCACTCTCGACAATACGGGTCGCTTCGTGGCCTATGACGGCGCCAACATCCCGTGGTAGCGCCGCTGCCGACCCGCTAGGAGACCTTCATGTCGCTTCTGATCGCCCTGACGCTGGCCACTGCTGCCGCCACCGACGCCGCCGACCATCACGATGAAGCGCCGACTTCCGAACCGCGCTGGTCGATCGTCATCCATGGCGGCGCGGGCACGATCCTGCGCGAGAATATGAGCGCCGAGAAGGATGCCGAAATTCGCGCCGCGCTCGATGCGGCTCTGCGAGCAGGCGAAGCGGTGCTACGCGATGGCGGCTCGTCGATGGACGCCGTGACCGCTGCGATCACGCTGCTAGAGGACGACCCCAATTTCAATGCGGGGCGCGGCGCGGTCTTTACCTGGGAAGGTACCAACAGCCTCGACGCCTCGATCATGCGCGGCGACACGCTGGAGGCCGGCGCGGTCGCGGGCCTGTCGACCACCCGCCACCCCATCCTCGCGGCGCGCGCGGTGATGGAGGACAGCCCCCACGTCCTCCTCTCGGGCGAAGGCGCCGACACCTTCGCGACGCAAAAGGGCCTCGAACAGGTCGACCCCGCCTATTTCTACACGCAGGAGCGCCACGACGCGCTGATTCGCTACAAGGCGCATGTAGAGGCGCAGGAACAGCTCAGCCAGCTCGACATCGACCATAAGTTCGGCACCGTCGGCGCGGTCGCGCTCGACGTGCATGGCGTCATCAGCGCTGGCACCTCGACCGGCGGCATGACCGGCAAGCGCTGGGGCCGCATCGGCGATTCGCCCATCATCGGCGCGGGCACCTATGCCAACGACCGCTGCGGCATTTCGGCGACGGGGACGGGCGAGAAATTCATCCGTTTGTCGGTCGCTCACGCCATCTGCACGATGGACGTTTCCGCCACGCCGCCCGCCGAGGAATTGGCGAAACGCGGCACGACGCTGATCATCCCGCTCGCCCCGCATCAACAGCTGCAGCGGGCTGCCGATCACCTGATCGCCCGCGTCGGCGAACTCGACGGATCGGGCGGCGTTATCGGACTTTCCTCGACTGGTGCGCCCATCTACAGCTTCGACACACCCGGCATGTATCGCGGCCATTCGACCAGCCAAGGCTGGCGCGCCGTCGCCATCTACAAGGACGAAGAATGATCCGTTTCCTCGCGGCCCTGTGCACGGCCGCATCGCTGTTCATCGCGAGCCCGGCCGCCGCTTATTGGGAATATGGCCACGGCCTCGTCGCGCGCATCGCCCTCAATGAGGTACGCCCCGAAACGCGCGCCGCGATCCTCGCGCTGCTTGCCGAGGGCGATCGGCTCGAGACCGACGAATGCCCGATCGACACCGTCGAACTCGCCAGCATCTGGGCCGATTGTATCAAGGGCATGCCCGACCGCTATGGCTATGCCTCGCCGTGGCACTATCAGAATGTCAACATCTGCAAGCCCTTCGACCTCGGCCCGCCCTGCGAGGGCGGCAATTGCGTCGCCGCACAGGTCGAGCGCAACGCCCGCCTGCTCGCTGACAAGAGCCTGCCCACCAGCGTGCGCGTCGAGGCGCTCGCCTTCCTCCTCCATTTCGTCGGCGACCTGCACCAGCCGATGCACGCGGGCGACATGGCCGACCGCGGCGGCAATGCGGTCGACGCCCATTACGGCCTCATCCCCGAGACCAATCTCCACGCCATCTGGGACGGCTATCTCGCCGAGCGCAGCTTCACCACGCCTCCTGGCGGGCCGGAGGGGATCGTCACCGGGTATAGCCGCGCCGAGCTCGATGGTTTCAAGGCAGGCGACGTCGTCGACTGGAGCCGCGAGATGTGGACGGTGTCGAAGGACTATGCCTATCCGCTGCTCCTCGATGCCGACCCGTGCGATGCCGAGGTCGAGCGCCCGGTGCTCAGCCAGGCCGACATCGAGACGCTGATCCCGGTGATGCGGGTGAGCGCGGTCAAGGGCGGCATGCGCCTTGCCCGCCTGCTCGATGAGGCGCTGATCGACGGCACGGCCCCTCGCTTCCGTCGCTTCTGACCCGCTGTTCGTAGAAAGCCGGGCGACAGCCCCCTTCCTCCCCATAGCCTTCGCGCCAGAGGGAGACGTTCATGCTGCTGACTATTGCTGTCGCCATCGCTTTCACCGACCCGGGCCCCGCGCCCGCGCCGCCCGAAGCGCTCGCGCCCTATCTGGCGGAGCATGGCGAATTCAAGCGCAGCGGCGGGCTCGAGTGGCTCGGCGGCGCCTTCGCCGACGCCCCGTCCGAAGAACGCGTCCTCTATGCCGAGGCGATGGCCTGGCATGCTCAATGCCGTGACTGGGGCCAGGCGCGTTCGGAGGCCGAGGTGGCCAAGCGGGGCATGGAGCAAACGCAGCCGATCACCTATTCCATCGCTGAATGCGGCGCGCTCCACCCCGATTGGCGCGAGACGGTCGAAGAGTTCGACGATCGCGCGACCTTCCTTGAGGCACTCGGACGCTGGGAAGCGTATCTCGCCCACCGCTATGCCGTCATCGATGCCGTGCGCGCCGTCACGCCCGACCCCGCGTCCCCGCATTATGCGCGTGTGGTCTCGCCGCTTGTCGAGACGACCGATCAATTCTTCATGAGCGATTTCTTCGCCGCCCCTCGCGACGGGCTGGATGCGGCAGAGCGCAAATTGGCGTGGCAGGTCTATCGCGACGCCATCGACCGCGAGATCCGGCGGAATGTCACGCTGGTCAAACCGATACTCGCCGATGGATGGCCAGCGGCCGACACGCTGACCGTCGATGAGCAGACAGCGCTCTTCTATACCGTCCAGCATGCCGACGGGGTGCCGTGGTTCCAGCTCGACGCGCTCGACGCCATGCGCGCGGCGCTTGCTCGCGGGAACGTCAAGCCGCACCAGGTCGCCATGCTCACCGACCGGGTGATGATCGAATTGCGCGGGGAACAGCTGTACGGTTCGCAATTCCGCGACCCGCATCAATGCGATGGCGAGCGGCACATCCCCAATGGGCTCATCGACCCCGAGGGTCTCGCCGAGCGGCGTGCCGAGATGGGAATGGACCCGATGGAGGACTATCTCGAGCGGCTCCACAGGTTGCCCTCGGGCAATCCCTGCGCTGTCGACGCAGACTGACGCCTACCAGGTGCCGCCTTCGCGGTCCTCGCCCATGCGCCATTTCCAGCCGCCCGTCGTTGTCCTCTTGGCGATGATGAGGAACGCGCCCGTCAGCGCGGCCATCACCGCGATAAAGGCGATCATGCTGCTCTCGGCGAGGAGCAAGGCGGCGGCCAGCGCCGAGGAAAGATAAAGCACCAGTACGACCCAGCCCTGCCAGCTTCGCGGCCACCCCGCGCCATAGCCGTAGCGCTTGGCATAGAACCAGCCGTTCGACCCGTCTTTCATCACTCGCCCTCCTGCTTGCGCGGACGTCCGCGCCGCACCGGGGGCGGCGCATCGACCCTGACGCCGCGCGCGCGCAGGGCCTCGACCAATAGGGCCTCGATCTCGGCATTTGTCGAGCGCAATTCGATTCCCGCCAGCATCTCGATCTTGTCGAACAGGGCGGGGTCGAGCCGCAGGGGATAGGCTTTGCGCTGGGCCATGCGCGTTCATAACGCGGTGAATGAAAAATAGATATCAGATATTCTTGTCGCCGTCTTAACCCACGCGCCTTGGCAAATTGCCTCTACCCGGTCTAGGCCGGTCGCCATGTGGAAGCTCATGATCCATGGCGGCTCCGGCGCGATGCGGCCAGGCCATCTCGACCCCCAGCACGAACGCGATGCGCGCGCCGGCCTGTCCGATGCGCTCGAAGCGGGCGCGGCGATCCTATCTGACGGCGGCAGCGCGGTCGATGCGGTCGAGGCCGCCGCCCGAGTGCTCGAGGAAGATCCCGCCTTCAACGCCGGGCGTGGCAGCGTGCTGGCCGCCGACGGCCATGTCGAATGCGACGCCGCGATCATGGACGGCAACGGCCGCCACGCCGGGGCGGTCGCAGGGCTGCGCTCGACGCGGGCCCCGATCAGCGCCGCGCGCAAGGTGATGGAGGACAGCCCGCATGTCCTCATCGCGAAGGAAGGCGCCGACGAATTCGCTCGCGAGGCCGGGCTCGAACAGGTTGCCAACAGCTGGTTCGTCACCCCCGAGCGGCGCCGCCAATTGGACGAGCTTCTCGCGCGCGGCCACGACGCCTTCGATGCCGAGATCAAATATGGCACCATCGGCGCGGTCGCGGTCGATGCAAACGGCCATGTCGCCGCCGCCACCTCGACGGGCGGGCTCACCGCCAAGAAATGGGGCCGCATCGGCGACTCGCCCTTGATCGGCGCGGGCACCTATGCCGACGATCGTGCCGCCGCCGTGTCGGCCACCGGGCTCGGCGAAATCTTCATCCGCGCCGCCGCCGCGCACGAAATTTGCGCGCGCATGCGTTTTTGCGGCCATGATCTGCAAAAGGCGCTCGACGACGTGCTGGCCGAGATCAGCGAGATGGGTGGCACTGGCGGCCTCATCGCAGTCTCCCCCGAGGGCGATGCCGCATGGAGCTTTACCACGCCCGGCATGTACCGCGGCCTTGCCGCGCACGACGGGACCCGCGAGGTCGCTGTCTTCGGCGAAGAATAGGGTTCAGCCCTTGCGGAAGGGCAGTTGCTCGGCCGCCCACGCCAACTCCTGCGTCACCGCCACTTTCTCGCGCTCGAGGAAATCCGCCACCGCCGCGCGAAATCCGGGGTCGGGCAGGTAATGCGCGCTATAGGTGCGAACGGGCTCGTATCCCCGCATCAGCTTATGCTCGCCTTGGGCGCCGGCTTGCACGGTCTTGAGCCCATGCGCGATCGCCCAGTCGATGGCGCGATAATAGCTCAGTTCGAAGTGCAATCCGGGCCGGTCCACCACCGTCCCCCAATAGCGCCCGTAGAGCGTGTCGGCGCCGACGAGGTTGAGCGCGCCTGCCACCGGCACCCCCTCCTCGCGCGCGAGGAACAGCAGCAGCGCATCGCCCAGCGCCTCGACCATGCCGTCGAAAAAGGCGCGCGTCAGATAGGGGAAGCCCCATTTGCGGCTCCCCGTATCCTGATAGAAATGCCACATCGCCTCGACCGCCTCGGGTCCGATCTCGGCGCCGCGCAGCGTCTCGATCTCCAGCCCCTCCACGCTGCGCGCCCGCTCCTTGCGAATATTCTTGCGCCGATTGCTCGACAGCTGGGCGAGAAAGTCGTCGAACGTCGCATAGCCGCGGTTTCGCCAATGAAACTGCACGCCTTCGCGGACCAGCCAGCCGCGCGCTGTGAACGCCTCGCGGTCGGCCTCTTCGATAAAGGTCGCATGAACCCCGGACAGCCCGTTCTGTACCGCCGCCGCCTCGAGCCCCGCGATAAGCGCCGCCCGATCCCCCAGCAATCTGGGTCCCGGACAGGGGGTGAATGGCACCGCCACCTGGAGCTTGGGATAATAGTCGCCGCCCGCCCGATCATAGGCATCGGCCCAGCCGTGATCGAAGACATATTCGCCTTGGCTGTGTGCCTTGAGATAGGCGGGCGCCGCGCCCACGACCTCGCCCTCGCGATCGACGAGCATGTACAGCGGCGACCATCCCGTCCCCTCGCCGACGCTCAAGGTATCCTCGAGGAGCGACAGAAATGCATGGCCGACGAACGGATCAGCCGTGCCCGCCAGCGCGTCCCACCGATCTGCCGAGACGCCATGGATCGACGCCAGCAGCCGCGCGCTCAATTCAGGGTCGGGTTCGCGGGTCGCCATCGCCTTCCCAGATGGGGGCGTCGACGAACTTGGCAAGCCTTGCCGCCTGTTCGGGCGTGCGCGCGGTCCAGCTGTAGACCGGCATCTCGCCGCGCGCCGATTGCACCCAACCCCGGTCGACGAGGCTGACCTTCACCGCGAGAAACTGCGGCTGCGCGCGTTGCCTCTTGTCCCAGCGTCGCAGCGCGACGTCACGGTCCGACAGAACGAGTCCACGCCGCACCTCGGGCGCGGTGATCCGCACGAAGCGCATCGCCCGCGCGGAAAAGCTCATCACCCCGACCGGCCCCTCGTAGCCGCTGAGCGCGCGCAAAGCGGCCGCCGCGACCCGTTCGCCATTGCGGTGCTCTTCCTTCAATTCGACGAGGATCGGCACGCGCCCGTCGACCAGCTCGAGCAACTGCGCGAGGCTCGGGACCCGCTCGGCGGACGTGCCGATCGACCATCCGCCGATCGTTTGCGCATCATGGTCCGCCAGCCGGTGCTCGTTACCGCACAAACGCCTCCCGTCGCGGTCGTGAAAGACCATGGCGGTGTGGCAGCCCGACAGCTGGATATCGCATTCGATGCCGCAGCCCCGCGCGATCGCCGCCTCGAAGGCTGCCAGCGAATTTTCCGGAATCGATTCGTCATGCAGGCCGCGGTGGGCGAACCCACCCGGCCCGGGATCGAGGGGATCAGTCCCTGATCTTGACGATCGCATCGACCTCGACCGCGACGCCGAGGGGGAGGGTGTTAACGCCGACTGCCGAGCGCGCATGACGCCCGGCCTCGCCGAACACCTCCTGCATCAGGTCCGACGCGCCGTTGACGACCTTGGGCTGGTCGGTGAAGTCGCTCGCCGAATTGACGAAGCCGCCCAGCTTGACGATCTTCTCGACCCGGTCGAGGTCGCCCAGCGCCGCCTTCATCTGCGCAATCAACATGATCCCGCAGCGCCGCGCCGCCGCGATGCCGCCGTCGAGATTGACGTCCTCGCCCAGCGTGCCGAGAATGAGCGAGCCATCCTCGCGCATCGAGATCTGGCCCGAGACGTGGAGGAAACCGCCCGCTTCGACCGCGGGAAGGTAGGACGCCACCGGGGCGGCGGGTTCGGGCAGGGTGATGCCCAGCTCTTGCAGTTTTGCTTCGATCGACATGGCCTCGCCCTGCCTCCTGCGCGTGTCAGCGTCAAGACTCGCGGTGCACGGCAAAGCCCGCGAAACTCTGGTTGGTCGGCATGACTTCGAGCCGGTTGATGTTCACATGAGCGGGCAGCATCGCGCACCAGCGCACGGTCTCGGCAATGTCCTGCGCGGTCAGCGGCGCCATGTCGGCATAAAGCTGGTCGGACGCGGCGTGATCGCCGCCATTGCGCACCAGCGTGAATTCGGTCTCGACCATGCCCGGCTCGATCGACACCACGCGCACCCCGGTGCCGGACAGATCGCTACGCAGGCTCAGCCCGAATTGCGTCAGGAAGGCCTTGGTCGCGCCATAGACCGCGCCGCCGCGATAGGGATAGCTTCCCGCCACGCTCGACAGGTTGATGATGCTGCCCTTGCGCTCGATGAGGCTCGGCAGCAGCGCCCGCGTCAACGTGACCAGCCCGTCCATGTTGGTGTGCATGGCATTCAATTGCGCCTCGAGCTCGGCGTCCTGAAAATCGTCCATCGGCGGCGCGAGCCCGGCATTGTTGAGAAGGAGGTCCACCCCCTGCCAATCCTCGGGCAGCTGGCGCACGATGCGCTGCAGGTCCTCGAGGTCGCGCATGTCGCCGGTGATCGGCAGCAAGCCATCGCCCAATTCCTCGCCCAGTGCCTCCAATCGGTCCTTGCGGCGCCCCAGCCCGATGATCCGCCAGCCCTCGCCCGCGAGCGCGCGCGCCGAGGCTGCGCCGATGCCCGAGGTCGCCCCGGTGATGAAGGCAGTACGGCTCATGCTTTCCCCCATTGGTCGAGAATCCACTGTGTCGCCAGGCCCCAGTCGTCGATTCGCGCATGCGCATGGCGCGATGGCGGCACGGCAGGGGCAAGGCGCGGTTCGGCGACCATGTGCAGCCGCTTCACGCCCGGCGCATGCTTGGCGACCGAACGGTGCTGGACCGACAGGTCGTCGACGAACACCGCCCGGCTCGGGTGATGCTTTCGCAGCAGCTCCATCACCGGGCGTCCCTTGCCGCCGCGATTGGTCACCACCTCGTGATCGAGACCGAAGCCCTTCAACTGCTCGACGCGGAAGCCATGCGCTTCATGGCCGATGTTGGTGAGGATGACGATATCGCCCTGCTCGCCCAGCGCCCCCAGCGCCTCGGCGGCACCCGGCACCAGCGTCTGGCGATGCATCTCGCCGCGGAAGAATTTCTCGAGCAGCGGCCAGACCTCTTCCTCGGGCACGAGATGACCGCCCTCATGATAGGTCAGCCCATCGGCGAACTTGCCGCTCTCGAGGTTGAAACGGATTCCCTCGCTCTCGGCGAGCCAGTCCTCGAAATGTGCGACCATGTGCAGTAGCACCTCGTCGCAGTCGCAAATGAGTAATGGCCGCGATTGGCCGCGTGACGTCGTCCTATTCATCGGTCGAGCAACGCATGGGCGCGCACGAGTTCCTCGGGTCTCACCCCGATTTCGGCGGCAACGTCGAGAAGGTCAGGCTCGTGCGCCTCGAGAAAAGCGAGGGTGGCGGCCAGCATCGTCGGATCGCTCGCTCCCGCGCGCAGCGCTTCGACGCTGAGGCCGGTGGTGCTGAGCAAGCGCTCGGCCCTGCGCTGTTCGCCCAGAGTCGCGGCGAGCGCCCGAAGGCCCAAGATGTGGGGATCGTTTGGATTTTCGGGCATCATCGCCTATTGCGCCTGAGGAACGGTTGGTTTTCGCGTGAACGGGGTGCGCCACATGGCTCGGATCATGATTGTCGAGGACAATGCCCTCAACATCAAGCTGTTCTGCGATCTTTTGAATGCGCATGGCCATGACACGCGCGGCGTGACCGACAGCCGCGAGGCGATGGACGTCGCGCGCGAGCTGAAACCCGACCTCGTCATCACCGACATCCAGCTGCCCCATGTCGACGGCATGGAGCTGATGCGTCTCCTGCGCGCCGATGCGGAGTTGTGCCGCGTGCCGATCATGGCGGTGACGGCCTATGCCGGAGAGGGCGACGACGAGCGTATCCGCGAGGCGGGTGCGCAGGCCTATGTCTCCAAGCCCATCTCGGTGGCGCGTTTCGCCGAAACCGTCGATGCGCTGCTCGCCGAGGGCCCGCTTCCCGAGGATTGTCCCGAGGAAGCCACCGCGCCCGTTTCGCAGACGCAGGAAAACGGGGCCGCAAGCGACCCCGTTCCTCCCGCTGCCGGCTGAACCGGTGCGTCGATCAAGGCGATTCGCTCCTCCCGAAGGACGAGCGAGCCGGACTACTTGATCTTGGCTTCCTTGAACTCGACATGCTTGCGCACGACGGGATCATATTTACGGAAGCTCATCTTTTCGGTGATGTTCCGCGGATTCTTCTTGGTGACATAGAAGAAGCCCGTGTCGGCAGTGCTGACGAGCTTGATCTTGACGGTTGCCGGCTTGGCCATGGTCTATCCCGCTAGAAAACAGTGAAAAAAGAAAGGCGGCGCAACAGGCCGCCCCGGATCGAGCGCGTCTTTGTCGCATTGACGCGATTCTGTCAAGTGAGCGGGTCGATCCCTGTGAGCGACAAACTCCCTAGAACCCGGCGCCCCGGCCATTCGTTGACTGCCCAAGAGACGATTTGAACGGAGAAAGACAATGACGACCGCCAAGCTGGCCACCCCGACCGACCTCAAGTCCAACAAGATCGAGGATGTCGCCTCGGGCCTCAACCGCGTGCTTGCCGACAGCTATGCGCTCTACCTCAAGACCAAAAATTTTCACTGGCACGTCTCGGGCCCGCATTTTCGCGACTATCACCTGATGTTCGATGAGCAGGCGGCCGCCATTCTCGGCACCACCGACGCCATTGCCGAACGCGTGCGCAAGACGGGCAACACCAGCTTGCGCTCGATCGGCGACATCGCCCGCCACCAAACCTTGTCCGACAATGACGAGGAGTTTGTGGCTCCGGCCACCATGCTCAAGGAACTGCGCGACGACAATCTCGCGCTGGTCGAGTCCCTGCGCGAATTGAAAGATGTCGCCGACGCGGCCAAGGACAATGCGACCAGCGCCATCGTCGATGAATGGACCGACGCCGCCGAAGAACGCGCCTGGTTCCTCTTCGAGGCCGCCCAAAAGGGGTAGGAGCGAATCGCGGCGGCGAGGGGTTGAGCCTCCATGCGTCCGTTCAGCCAGCTCCTCGACGACCTCACCTACACGCGCAGCCGCAATGCCAAGCTGCGCCGGATCGGTGACTATCTCAAGAGCCAGCCCGATCCCGATCGCGGGCTGGCGCTTGCCGCGCTGACCAATACGCTGGATATCCCGCATGTCAAACCCGCCGCCATCCGCGCGCTGGCCGAGGAGCGGATCGACCCCGTTCTCTATAAGATGAGCCGCGACTATGTCGGCGATTCGGCGGAGACGATCTCGCTCCTGTGGGACCAAGCCGCCGACGGGCGACCGATGATCGACGATGGCACCATCCGCCTGTCCGACGCGGTCGCGCAGCTGTCGGCGGCGAAGAAAGCCGACGCGCCGCGCCTCTTGGCCGACATGCTCGACCATCTCGACCCCTCGGGCCGCTATGCGCTGATCAAGCTGGCGAGCGGAGGGCTTCGTGTCGGCGTCTCGGCGCGCCTCGCCAAGGTTGCCTTTGCGCAAGCCTTCGAGCTCGACGTCGACCAGGTCGAAGAGGTCTGGCACGCCTTTGCGCCCCCCTTCACCGAATTGTTCGACTGGGCCGAGGGGCGGACCGAGCCGCCCGACGTCGCCGACCTGCCCGTCTTCCGGCCCTTCATGCTCGCCCACCCGCTCGAGGATGACGAGCGCATCGACCTTGCCGACTATGCCGCCGAATGGAAATGGGATGGGATCCGCGTCCAACTCGTGCGCGCGGGCGGTGAGACCCGCCTCTATAGCCGCACCGGCGATGATATCGGCGCCAGCTTTCCCGACGTCTGCGCCGCCTTCGAGGAAGAGGGCGTGGTCGACGGCGAATTGCTGATACGCGGCGATTATCAGGGCGGCGAAGCGGGCAGTTTCAACGCGCTCCAGCAACGATTGGGGCGCAAGACGGTAAGCGCGAAGATGCTCAAGGAGGCACCCGCCTTCGTTCGCCTCTACGATATCCTCATCCACGGCAAGGAGGACGTGCGCGCTTTGGGCTGGAGCGACCGCCGCGAGAAACTCGAGTCCTTCCTGCCCCGGCTCGACCCCGACCGTTTCGACCTCAGCGAGATCGTCGAGGCGCGCTCCTTCGACCATCTCGAGGCCCTGCGCGACGAAGCCCGCGATTCGGGCGTCGAGGGCTTGATGCTCAAGCGCCGCGATTCGCCCTATGTCGCGGGGCGCCGCACCGGCCTGTGGTACAAATGGAAGCGCGACCCGCTGACTGCCGATTGCGTCATGATGTATGCCCAGCGCGGCAGCGGCAAACGCTCGAGCTTCTTTTCCGACTATACCTTTGGCTGCTGGACCGAGGACGGCCAGTTGCTCCCCGTCGGCAAGGCCTATTTCGGCTTCACCGACGAGGAGCTCAAATGGCTCGACAAGTTCGTGCGCAACAACACCGTCAACCGCTTCGGGCCGGTGCGCGAGGTGGACAAGAGTCTTGTCCTCGAGGTCGCTTTCGATTCGATCCACGCCTCGGCGCGGCACAAGTCGGGGCTCGCCATGCGTTTCCCCCGCATCGCCCGCATCCGCGACGACAAGCCCGCGCACGAGGCCGACACCATCGCCGGCCTCGAGAAGCTGGTGACCTGAGGCGGCCTAGCCGTTGGCGCGATTGATCGCGTCGATGCGCGAATTGGCGGCGTCCATCCGCCCCGCACAGGATTCGAGCACCGCGCCGACATCGGCGCCCTGTAGCTTGGGCATGGCCGCCTTTGCCGCCGCAACGATCGCCTCGTCGCTCACCCCGCGCGCATCGATGCGCCCGAGATAGAAGGTCGACAGCGGCACCAGGCCGGCGCGGTCCGCACCCTCCTGCTGCGCCGCGAAGGACAGCGCCGAGACGCACTGCAGGTCATATTCGAGACTGGTGGCGTCGCTGATCGGCGCGCCCTGAAGCGCGAGGGCCATGAGGGTCAGCATGAAAAGTCTCCGGTTTTTTAGGAAGTTAGGGTTGATCTGCGGCGCAGGCTCTCATGCCTGCGGCTGCATCACAACCACTCTTTTTTCTTTTGTGAGACCAGTCGTGGTGGACAGACGACGCATCGGGCCGCACGCCCATCACGAAAAACGCCGCCCCCTTTGTCAGGGAGCGGCGTCATTCATTCGGTCGCTGTACGAACCCTAGCTCGAGGGCTTCAGGTTCACGGCGGCATATTTGCCGCGCTTGTCGACCTCGAGGTCGAATTCGAACCGGTCGCCCTCGTTGATCGAGGGAAGGCCGGCGCGTTCGACCGCCGAAATATGCACGAAGGCATCGGGCTGGCCGTCATCACGCTGGATGAAGCCGAAGCCCTTCATGGCATTGAAGAACTTCACGGTGCCGGTCGCGGTTTCACCGGTCAGCTCGCGGGTGTTGCCACCCGGGCCTCGGTCGCCGCCGCCGCCACGTTCGACCGCCATCGGCTCGCCCTCGATCTCGAGGTTGGTCGCGCTGATGCGGCCGCCACGATCGACGAGGGTGAAGTTGAGCGGCTGGCCGTCGGCAAGGTCCGAAAGACCCGCCTGCTCGACCGCGCTGATGTGCACGAAGACGTCTTCGCCGCCGTCATCGCGAACGATGAAGCCGAAGCCCTTCTGCGGATTGAAGAATTTGACGACGCCCTTGCCTTCGCCGACGACCTGCGGGGGCATGCCGCCACCACCGCCGCCACGATAGCCGCCGCCGCCGCCGCCACCGCCGCCGCGATAGCCACCGCCACCGCCGCCGCCGTAACCGCCGCCACGATCGCCGCCGCCGTAGCCGCTGCCACCGCCGCCGCCGTAGCCACCACCGCGGTCACCGCCGCCATAGCCGCCGCCGCCGCCGCCGCCGCCGCGGTAACCACCGCCGCCGCCAGCGCCGCGATAGCCGCCGCCGCCACCACCGCCGCTACGGTCGTCGAAACCGCCGCGTTCCTGGTAATTGTCTTCGCCGAAGAAACCGCCTTCACGCTTGTCACGACCACGTCCACCGCGGTCGCCCTTACGCCCTCTATCGTAACCCATGCCCGTCCAGACTTTATCATTCCGTCCCGGAAAAACTCGTGAGCGACAGGGGCCTACCGGGACCATCCCCCCGCCGCGAAAGAATCCGGGATTCGGCCCGCATTCATGATCATGCTTACACGATAAACCATGTCACTCCTACCGTTTCGTGGCATTTCGCCGCGGCAGGGGGTCTGGTCCTCGCACCGGGGTCCGGCTATGAGCGCGCCAGAACAGAGTATCTACGAGAGGAAGCTGCGGGAATGGCGGTATATTTTCACGAGGAAGACCTCCCCGACGACGTCACCTTCGGCGACGGGCCCATCGCGGTCGATACGGAAGCCATGGGTCTCATGCCCGGCCGCGACCGCCTCTGCCTCGTCCAATTGTCCGACGGAAACGGCGATGAACATCTCGTCCGATTCTCGCCCGATTCCGACTATGCCGCGCCCAATCTGAAGGCGCTGCTCGGCGATGAGGACCGCCTCAAGCTTTATCATTTCGCGCGCTTCGACATCGGCATCATGGCTGCCTATCTCGGCATCATGGCGGCGCCGCTTTATTGCACCCGTACCGCGAGCCGCCTCGTGCGCACCTACACCGACCGCCATGGCCTCAAGGAACTGGTCAAGGAGCTCTTGTCCGAAGACATTTCCAAGCAGCAGCAGTCATCCGACTGGGGCGGGCCCGACCTGTCCGAGGCCCAACGCGACTATGCCGCTTCCGATGTGCGCTTCCTCCATCGCCTCAAGGAAGAGCTCGACCGCCGCCTCCTGCGGGAAAGCCGGATGGAACTGGCGCAGGGCATCTTCGATTTCCTTCCCACGCGAGCGCTGCTCGACCTCGAGGGTTGGGACGAGGTCGACCTGCTGGCGCACAGCTAAGGGAGAGGCATGAGCCAGCTGGCCCGAGAGGAACGCGCGCAAAAGCGCCGCTGGGCCGAGCCGGGCAGCCGCCACGATTCGCTCGTCCGCCTCGCCAAATGGCTCCTGCCCGCCGCCTTCGTGGCGATATTCCTCGTCCTCACGATCGCGCCCTTTTCCAATCGCGAGGAAAATAATTTTATCCTCGACAAGACCGAGGTCGACCAGGCCGAGGAGCGGATGCGGGTGGAAAAGGCCCGCTATCGCGGCGAAGATGACGAGGGGCGCAAATTCCTCATCGTCGCCAATGAGGCGGTGCAGGAAACCAGCCGCGTGCCGATCGTCAACATCGCGGGCATGGCGGCGCGGCTCGATACCGAGGACGGCCCTGTCATCGTCCGCGCCCCGCGCTCGCGCTACGACATAGAACGCAAGATCATCGCCGTGCCCGGCCGGCTCAGCGTCACTGGCCCCGACGGCTATCGCCTCGACACCGCCGACGTCACGCTCGACCTCGATACCAAGATGCTGCGGTCCGACGGCGCGGTCTCGGGCGCAACCCGGCTCGGCACCTTCACGGCAGGCGGGCTCGCCGCCGATCTCGACGACCGTTCGGTCGCACTGACGGGCCGTGCCCGCTTGAAAATCGCGCAAGGGGCGGTCAGATGAGCAATATGCATGCCAAATCGATCATCGCCGCCCTGTTGCTCGCCGCCGCCACCGGTGCGTCGGCCTTTAAGCAGGACACCAATTCGGCGCTCGCGGGTCATGACATCAGCGCGCCCGTCGAGGTTGCGGCCGATCGCATCGAGGTGCAGGACCGCGACGATCGTGCGCTGTTCGTCGGCAATGTCGTCGTCCAGCAGGCGGGCCTCACGCTGCGCACCGCGCGGCTCAGGATCGCCTACGCCTCGCAGGGCGGGATCGACATCCAGCGGCTCGACGCCTCGGGCGGGGTGACCGTCTCCTCAGGTGCCGAGACCGCGCGCGGCGACTATGCCGTCTACGACCTCGATGGCGGCATCATCACGCTGGTCGGCGATGTCGAGCTGCGCCAGGGCCGCAACGAATTGCGTGGTTCGCGCCTGACCATCGATCTCGATTCGGGCCGCGCGGTCATCGACGGCGGTCCGCGCGGCGTGGACCAGCGCGGCGGGCGCGTCACCGGCCGCTTCACCGTGCCGGATCGCAATTGATGCACGATCAGGCCGACCTCCATCGGACCGACCTTTCCGAAGTCCCGGAGGAAGTCGCCTATCGCGGCCTCCAGGTGAATTCGATCGCCAAGAGCTATGGCAAGAATGTCGTCCTGAAGGACGTGTCGATGGCGGTGGCGCGGGGCGAGGTCGTCGGCCTCCTCGGCCCCAATGGCGCGGGCAAGACCACGAGCTTCTACTCGGTCATGGGTCTCGTCCGCCCCGATTCGGGTCGCATCGTCCTTGACGGAAACGACATCACCGGCCTGCCCATGTATCGCCGCGCCATCCTCGGCCTCGGCTATCTGCCGCAGGAAACCTCGATCTTTCGCGGCCTGACGGTGGAACAGAATATACTCTCGGTCCTCGAAATTTCCGAACCCGACCGCGCCGCGCGCGAGACCCGGCTCGAGCAATTGCTCGACGAATTCGGGCTCCAGCGCCTGCGCCAGAGCCCGGCGATGGCGCTCTCGGGGGGCGAGCGCCGCCGCTGCGAGATCGCCCGCGCGCTCGCCGCCAGCCCGTCGATCATGCTGCTCGACGAACCTTTCGCGGGCATCGACCCCTTGTCGATCGGCGACATTCGCGACCTCATCAAGGAATTGAAGCAGCGCGACATCGGCGTCCTCATCACCGACCATAATGTTCGCGAGATGCTCGACATCGTCGATCGCGCCTGCATCATCTATGACGGGCAGGTGCTGTTTCAGGGCACGCCTCAAGCACTCGTCGCCGACGCCGAAGTGCGGCGCCTCTACCTCGGCGAAAGCTTCGCGCTCTAGGGCCGACGCACATGGCGCTCGGCCCCTCCCTCGATATTCGCCAGACGCAGTCGCTGGTCATGACCCAGCAGCTGCAGCAGGCGATCAAGCTGCTCGCGCTGTCGAGCATCGAGATCGAGGCCGTGGTTGCGGAGGAACTGGCCAAGAACCCGCTGCTCGAGGAAGGCGGCGACAAGCCCGAGGCAACCACAGACGATGTCGGTGACGGCTTCGACGATGCCCCCGACCCCACCGGCGCCGATGATTTTTCGACGGGCGAGTCCGCGCTCGACTATGACGCTAGCGAGGCCGCGCGCGACACCGACAGCCTCCCCGACCTGCCGATGAACGAGGCAGGCGAGGCGTTCGACTTCGACCGCCTTGAATCGCGTCCGCACAGTCTGAAGGAGCATCTGCTCGACCAGCTGTCGGGCACGGGCGGCTCCATCGGGGCGCTCGCCGAAGCCATCGTCCACAGCCTAGCCGACACAGGTTATCTGGAGCGATCGCTGATCGATCTGGCGGACAGTCTCGGGGCGCCCGAGGCCGAGCTCGAAGAAGCGCTCGCGCTCGTGCAGGATCTCGACCCGCCGGGCATCGCCGCGCGCAGCCTCGCCGAATGCCTCGCGCTGCAGGCCAAGGCCGCCGACCGCTACGACCCCGCCATGGCGCGACTGATCGACAATCTCGACCTCCTCGCCAAGGGCCGCATGAAGGATCTCCTGCGCATTTGCCGCGTCGACGAGGAAGACCTGGCCGACATGGTCCGCGAATTGCGCGCCTACGACCCCAAGCCCGGCTGCCAATTCTCCTCCACCCCCGCGACCGAGATCGTCCCCGACGTCCTCGTGCGCGAGGGCAAGGATGGTTGGGAGGTGGAGCTCAACCCCGACGCCCTCCCCCGCGTTCTCGTCAACCGCGCTTATCATGCCGAACTGAAGGCCGGCGCATCGGACAAGGCATCGAAAGCCTGGCTCGCCGACCATCTGCAAAGCGCCAACTGGCTGGTGAAGGCGCTGGACCAGCGCGCCCAGACCATCCTCAAGACCGCGATCCAGATCGTGCGAGTGCAGGAAGGTTTCTTCCGCGAGGGCGTGTCGGCGCTCAAACCCCTCACGCTCGCTGCTGTCGCCGAGAAGGTGGAGGTGCACGAATCCACCGTCAGCCGCGTGACCTCGAACAAATATCTCTTCTGCGAACGCGGTCTATACGAACTTAAATATTTCTTCGGCTCGGGCGTCGGTTCGGCCGACAGCGAGGACGGCGCCAGCGCGCTCGCGGTCAAGGCCGCCATCAAGAAACTGATCGACGAGGAAGACAAGATCCTCTCCGACGATGCGCTCGTCACCCTGCTCCAGGGGCAGGGTTACGACCTCGCCCGCCGCACGGTGGCCAAATATCGCGAAGCGATGGGCATCGGATCGAGCGTCCAGCGCCGCCGCCAACGCAAGATGCAGGGCGGCTAGTCGGCCTTCACCGGCGGCGCGAACCCCACCTTGGCCCAGACCGGCAGGTGATCGCTCGCCGCTTTCGCTGCGACGCTGCGGTGCACGCCGCTCTCGAAGACGGTCAGCCTCTTGTCGACGAAGATCCGGTCCAATGTCGCGATGGGTTTTCGCGTATGATAGCTCGGACCGCAGGCCGCGCAGGCAAAGCGCTCCTCCAGCGCATCGAGGCTGTTCGCCCCCGTCCGCCATTCGTTGGTGTCGCCCGCGATGATCGTCGGACGATCATGCCCCAGCGCCTCGATCGTCTCGAGGAGATGCGCCACCTGCCGTTTCCGATAAAGACCCGACAGATCGAGATGCGCGCCGATCACCCGCAGCGGCTGGCCGTCCACCGTCAGTTGCGCGAGCAGCGCCCCACGCGGCTCGAGGCTGGGCAGATCGAGGCACATCGCCTCTTCCACCTCATGGTCCTCGCGCACGAGGATCGCATTGCCGTGCCAACCCAAATTGCGCGTATCTAGCCGGTCGAGGAATGGCTGCGTCAGCGGATGCTGGGGCACGAGATCGAGCAGCTTGTCATGGCTGCGTGCCGCCGGAACCGGGCGCCAATGGCCGTGCTCGGCAACCAGCTCGTGCGGCAGCGCCGCGCCGCGTGTACCCACGCGCTTGTCGGCTTCCTGCAGGACGACGATGTCGGGGTTTACCTCTTCGAGCACCTTCAAGATGCGCAGGGGATCGCGCTTGCGATCGGTGCCGAGCGCTTTCCTGATGTTGAACGAGGCAATGGTGAGGTTCATCGAGTCCTTTCGGGGGTCTGCATACCTATACAGATTGCCGAACGCCCGCCCGCCCGCAATGGTCGCGTCCGTCAGGAAAAGAGGAGCGAGTGATGCGGGGTAGGTATCTAGCGGGCGCGCTGGTCGCCGCACTGGTGGCGTCGAGCGGCTGCGCGCCGGTCACGGTGGAGAGCGCCGCCACCGACTGGGTGCGCCCCGGCGATGCCCGCGCGCACTGGCTCGCCCCCGACCTGATCGCTTACGACGGCGTGATCGCACCGACCTTGCTTGCCGGGACGATGCGCCATTCTCTCGCGCCTGCAGGCAAGGTCGACGGCGCGCTCGCCGCCGCCCACCCGCATCTCGAAGGCCTCGCCTTGTGGCGGCTCGATGCCGCGCGCGACGACGTTCGCCAGATGCTCAAAGGCCCGGTTGCGCTCGATCGTACGGGGCTTCAGATCGGCCCGGTCCTCGATGCGCTTTATGCCGATGCCGCCAAGAGCGCACGGCTCGGCGCGCGTTTTGCCGACGACGGCAGCCTCGCCATCGCGCTCTGGGCCCCCACCGCCCGCTCGGTGAAACTCCACCTGTTCGACACCCCCACCGGACCTGCCCGAGCCGTCCGGCCGATGACCGAGGACCCCGCCTCGGGCGTCTGGTCCGTCACGGGCGAGCCTGACTGGAAAGGCGCCTATTACCTCTACGAAGTCGAGGTCCACGCCCCCACCACGGGCCGGATCGAGACCAACATGGTCACCGACCCCTATGCCCTCGGCCTTGCCGCCAATGCGGGGCGTACGCTGATCGTGGACATGGACGACCCCGCGACCAAGCCCGAGGGATGGGACGCCTTTGCGCGCGACCTCGACGGTGCGGCCGAGAACCGCTCCATCTACGAACTCCACGTGCGCGATTTCTCGATCGGCGACACTGGGATTCCGGTCGAGAAGCGCGGTCGATACGCCGCCTTCGCCGACCCCGCGACCGCCGGCGTGAAGCACCTGTCGCGCCTCGCCAATGCTGGCCTCAGTGACGTGCATCTACTGCCCACCAATGACTGCGCCTCGATCGAGGAGCGCGCGGACCATCGCGTCGAACCCGTCGGTCTCGACGATTACGGACCTGCCAGCGAAGTCCAGCAGCAGATCCTCGATGCCGCCGACGAAACGGATGGCTTCAACTGGTGCTACGACCCCCTGCACTATCTCGCGCCCGAAGGCTCCTACGCCTCCGACCCCGACGGCACCGCGCGCATCCGCGAGTTTCGCGCGATGGTGATGGGTCTCGATGCCATCGGGCTCGGCACCGTGCTCGATGTCGTCTTCAACCACACCCCCGGCCACGGCCAATCGGATCGCGCCGTGCTCGATCGCATCGTGCCGGGCTATTACCAGCGGCTGATGGAAGACGGCAGCGTCGCCAATTCGACCTGCTGCTCCAACACCGCGACCGAGCGCGTGATGATGGAAAAGCTGATGCGCGACGGGCTCATGGTATGGGCGCGCGATTACAAGGTCTCGGGCTTTCGCTTCGACCTCATGGCGCACCATGCGAAGGATCACATCCTCGCCGAGAAGGCCGACCTTGCGCAGCTCACCCTCGCGAAGGACGGCGTCGATGGTGCCGACCTCCTCATCTATGGCGAAGGTTGGGATTATGGCGAGGTCGGCGGCGATGCCCGCTTCGTCCAGGCCGACCAGGCCAATATGGGCGCGGGCAGCGGGATCGGCACCTTCAACGACCGCTTCCGCGATGCCCTTCGCGGCGGTCGCTACAACAGCCGCGGCGACGAGGCAATAACCACGCAAGGCTTCGCCAGCGGCCTCTTTACCGCGCCCAATGCGATGACCAGCGCCGATGCCGCGGCGCGTGCACGGCTCCTCACCCTCACCGATCACGTCCGCGCCGGGCTCGCCGGCAGCCTCGCCGACTATCGCTTCATCAGCGCCGATGGCACGCTGAAAGCCGCGCGCGAGCTCGATTATGACGGCCACCCCGTGGGCTACGTCTCCGACCCGCAGGAAAGCGTCAATTACGCCGCCGCGCACGACAATCCGACGCTGTTCGACAACAATGCCTGGCGCCTGCCCCGCGACATCAGCCGTGAAGAGCGCGTTCGCTGGCAGAACATGGCCACCAGCCTGATCGTCCTGGCGCAGGGCATGCCCTTCATCCACGCCGGGCAGGAATTGCTGCGGACCAAGAGCCTCGATCACAACAGCTACAATAGCGGCGACTGGTTCAACGCGGTCGATTTCTCGGGCCAGCGCCACCATTGGGGCCGCGGGCTACCGCCCAAACAGGACAATGAGGTCGACTGGCCGCACGCCCGGGCTCTCCTCGCCGACCCGCGGCTGGAAATGACGTCATCCGACATCGCGCGCGCCACCGCTCATCTCGAAGAACTATTCGCCCTCCGGATGGCCAGCCCGCTATTCCGCATGAAAAGCGCCGAGGAAGTGCAGGCCAAACTGCGCTTCCTCAACACGGGGCCCGATCAGATACCGGGCCTCATCGTGATGATGCTCGGCGAGGGCGATCCGGGAGATTTGATGGTGGTCTTCAACGCCACCCGGGAAACACAGGCCCTCGACGCCGATCCCGCCGCCTATGCGCTCCACCCGGTGCAGGCTGCCTCGGACGATGCCGTCCTGCGCGCCGCACGCCCCGACGCGGTGCCATCGCTGACGACGGCCGTGTTCGTGGTGAAGGATTGAGGGCGCAGGTCTCTCAGCTGATCCACATGCTCTCGCTGCGCCGCACGACCCAGGCGCCGCCCTCGTGCGTGAGCGTCACTTCCGTGCCGCCCGCCGCAAGGTTGGCGACATAGTAAGAGATGCTGGCCTCGCAGCGCCGATCGACCGGCGAGCAGGAGAGGCTCGACACGCGGAGCATCTTGCCGCCCGTCACCCCATTCGGCGCGACGATGACGCCATTTTCGCCCGTCGAACAGGCAGAAGCGGGATAGACCGGGACACCCCACTCCCCCGCCAGCGCCGCGATGACTTCGTCGGGGGCATCGCGCCGCGCAGTCGTCTTGACCTCGCCCAGCTCGAGGCAGGCGAACGCTTTTGCCAGATGCCCCTCGAGCTCGCGCGCCTCGGTGAAGAAGCGCTCCAGGGCGACGCGCTCGATCTCGTCCTGCGTCTCCGCCGCCGTCTCGACCGGCGCGCAACCGGCGAGCAGTAGCGGGAGGAGCAGGGCGAAGCGCATCAGACGTCGAGGTTGGCGACGTTCAGCGCATTGTCCTGAATGAACTCGCGGCGCGGTTCGACCACGTCGCCCATCAGGCGGGTGAAGATCTCGTCGGCGACATCGGCTTGGTCGACCTCGACCTTGAGCAGCGAGCGCACCTCGGGGTCGAGCGTGGTTTCCCACAGCTGGTCCGCGTTCATCTCGCCCAGCCCCTTGTAGCGCTGGATCGACAGCCCCTTGCGTCCGGCGGCGAGCACCGCGTCGAGCAGCCCCGTCGGTCGGTTGATCGCGGTGGTCTTGCCATCCTCGGCATCGCCCTTGCGCAGGACGGCGGGGGTAAGATAGCTGTCGGCCTCTTCCTTGGCGAGGGTCGCCAGCTTGCGCGCCTCCGCCGAACCGAGGAAGCCCGCGCCGAAGCGGATCGCATCGGTCACGCCGCGCCATTCGCGCCTGAGCACGAGATCTTCGCCGTCGCGGCCTGCGCTCCATGCGGCCTCGAGGTCGCCCGCCTGAAGGCGTCCCACCGCGCGCTCGACCGCGGCATCGAAGGCCTTCGCATCGATCCCCGGTTCGAGCACGCCCGCCAGCGCCAGCGTCTCGATGATCGCGGGATCATATTTGCGCGGCGCATAGCCGAGAACGGTGCGCATCCGGCGCGCATGCTCGACCAGCGCGCGCAGGTCGGCGCCCGACCGGCTGCCCGTATCGCTGTCGAGCACCAGCCCGTCGATCCCGGCATCGACGAGATAATCGTCGAGTGCGGCATTGTCCTTCAAGTACACTTCGCTCTTGCCGCGCGCGACCTTGTAGAGCGGCGGCTGCGCGATGTAGAGGTGCCCGGCTTCGACAAGCTCGGGCATCTGGCGATAGAAAAAGGTCAGCAGGAGCGTGCGGATATGCGCGCCGTCGACGTCGGCGTCGGTCATGATGACGATCTTGTGGTAGCGGAGCTTCTCGAGGTTGAAGTCCTCGCGCCCGATCCCGGTGCCGAGCGCCTGGATGAGCGTGCCGACTTCCTTCGATCCCAGCATGCGGTCGAAGCGCGCGCGCTCGACATTGAGGATCTTGCCCTTCAGCGGCAGGATCGCCTGCGTCTTGCGATCGCGGCCCTGCTTGGCGGAGCCACCGGCGGAGTCGCCCTCGACCAGGAAAAGTTCGGACTTGGCCGGATCCTTTTCCTGACAGTCAGCGAGCTTGCCCGGCAGGCTCGCGACCGTCATCGCGCCCTTGCGCGTCATTTCGCGCGCCCGCTTGGCTGCTTCGCGCGCCGCCGCCGCATCGATCACCTTCTGGATAACGTCCTTGGCATGTTGCGGGTTTTCCTCGAGCCATTCGCGCATCTTGTCGGCCATCAGGCTTTCGAGCGGCTGGCGCACTTCGGAGCTTACCAGCTTGTCCTTGGTCTGCGAGCTGAACTTGGGGTCGGGCAGCTTGACGCTGACGATGGCGGTGAGGCCTTCGCGCATGTCGTCGCCCGTTAGGCTGACCTTCTGCTTCTTCAAGAGCCCAGTCTGATCCGCATAGGTGTTGAGCGTGCGCGTCAGCGCGGCGCGGAAGGCCGCGAGGTGCGTCCCGCCGTCACGCTGCGGAATGTTGTTGGTGAAGCAGAGGACATTTTCGTAATAGCTGTCGTTCCATTCGAGCGCGACCTCGATGCCGATATCGTCGCGCTGCCCGGTGATGGCGATCGGTTCGGGCAAGAGAGCGGTCTTGGCACGGTCGAGATATTTCACGAAGGCGGCGATCCCGCCCTCGTAATACATTTCGACTTCGCGGCGCTCGTCATGCCGCTCGTCGGCAAGATGGATGCGCACACCCGAGTTGAGGAAGGCGAGTTCACGGAAACGGTGCTCGAGCCGATCGAAGTCGAATTCGACGATCTTGAAGGTGGCAGGGCTCGGCAGAAAGGTGACCTTGGTGCCCTTCTTGCCCTCCGCCTCGCCGACGACGCGCAGGCTCTCGACCGCATCGCCATGCTCGAAGCGCATCCAATGCTCCTTGCCGTCGCGCCAGATGGTCAGCTCGAGCCATTCGGAGAGCGCATTCACCACCGACACGCCGACGCCGTGCAGGCCGCCCGACACCTTGTAGGCGTTGTCGTCGCTGGTGTTCTCGAACTTCCCACCCGCGTGCAGCTGGGTCATGATGACCTCGGCCGCCGACACGCCCTCCTCCTTGTGCATGTCGACGGGAATGCCGCGGCCATTGTCCTCGACGCTGACCGAACCATCGGCATTGAGAACGATCAGCACCCGGTCGCAATGCCCCGCCAGCGCCTCGTCGATGGCATTGTCCGAGACCTCGAAAACCATATGGTGAAGGCCCGATCCGTCGTCGGTGTCGCCGATATACATGCCGGGACGCTTGCGCACCGCGTCGAGGCCCTTGAGTACCTTGATGCTGTCGGCGCCATAATCGGATTTATTCTGTTCTTCAGCCATGGATTTTCTGTCGATTTCTCAATGGTTTGGAAGGGATTTTCGAGGCCGGGCGCCCTAGCCGCGGAGCGGCGGTCGGCGCAGGGAGGAGAAGGGCCCGAATTTCATCTTGGATTTATGGCAGAAAGCGCGTGCGAAACCAAGCCTTTCGGCCCTGTTTTCGCTAAGGGAAAGCGCCCGGCGATCAGCCCCGAACGCCAAGGCTCCTGAGCGCTGCCTCGAGCATCACATCCACCCCGTCGGATCGCAGCGTCGCGGCCAGCGGCACGGGGACGTCGGGAAGGGTCCCGGCATTGGGTTGGAAGCCCACCACGTGGCTCGCCACCAGAGGAATGTCGAACGAAAGATCGCTCGCCGGCAGGCGCGCGAAGAAGAAGGCATCGCCATTGCCGCCGCGCTGATTTCGCCCCGTTTCCTGCCCCACCAGCAGTCCGAGCCGGTTTTCCTTGACCAGCTGCGCGAAGATCCCCGTGGCCGAGCTATTGTCGGCCCCGACCAACAGCGCGACGGCGCCCGCAAAGCGGGCCCCTCGCGGACGAATGACCCGCTCGCCCTCGATGGGCACCCGCCGCATCCCGCCGCCAGCGTCGGGGAAGGCCGCGCCGACCGTGTAGAGGCTGTCGTCCCATGTCGTCAGATAGGGCCGATCCTCATCGGCCACGGTGCCGAGCCGGGTCAGCCGCTCCTCCGCAGGCAAGGGCACAGGCGCCCCGGCGATCCGCTCGATCAGCGCGCGGCCGCAATCGAAATAGCCGCCCTCGTTACCCCGCAGGTCGATCACAAGCCCGCGCGTCCCGTCGCCCGCCATGGCGTCGAGCTGCGCATCGAGCCAACCCTGCCACTCCCAATCCGTATTGAACACCGCCCAACTCGGCATCCTCAGCACCGCGATGCCGCCGCGCTTCTCCATCGTCCACCATGCTGTGGCCGCATCGCGCGGCAAGGGCGGCGGTGCCAGCGCGCGGCGCCTTTCCAGCGTGATCGTGTCGAAGATGCGCTCCTCCGGCACGCGCATCTTCCCCCCGAGGCCGATCAGCACTCGCTCGCCCCAGAGGCGCATGGGGGCGGTCAACCAGTCGAAGGTCTCGAATTGCCGTGCTTCGCCGACCGTAAGCAGCGCGCGCCGCTTGTCGTCCAGCGCCCCGTCGGCACGCGTATAGCCCAGCAATGCGCGCTGCAGGCCTCGGACCGGCACGCGATTGACGGTAGAAATTTCCTGCCCTGCCTCCAGCCCGAGCCCGTGCGGGTCGTCCGTCACGATCATCCGCGACCCATGCCAGGTGAAGTTGAATGGCAGCAGCCGCGCGGCGCCGAGGTGCGCGGCGACCATCGTCTCCGACTGGTTGGTGGGATTGATGTGCGTATGGCTGCAACGCACCCTGCCGAGCAGCCGGGCCAGCGCGAGAAACTGCTTGTCGAGCGAAGTCGCCGTCCCGAAGCGGTGGCGAAAGCCCGCGACGCTGCGCTGCCATTCCCCGTCGGTCTGATACCGCAGCAAGCCGGGATGATAACGATGCAGCAGGCGCACCGCGATATCGGCGTCGCTGGCGGCCACCCCGCCCTTCACCGGCATAGCGCCGAGCATCGCGGTAGCGCCGCTTGCCATCAGCATTTCCCGCCGGTCCAGCCGCATCGCCGCCTCTTTCTGCTCGAAGGCTAGCGTCAATCCCGATGCGACGAAAGCGCCGCTGCCTCGTTATGGGCAAAAGAAGGAGTTTACCGCCGATGTCACGCTGGCGCTGGTTCATCATGCAGTTGACCAAGCGGATCTGGTTCCGCGCTGCGCTCATCGCGTTCCTGTCGGTCTTGCTGGCGCTTGCGGCGAAGCGGCTCGCGCCGCTCATCCCCTACGAATTCGGCAAGATCGGCGCCGATGCGGTCGACAATGTCCTCACCGTCCTCGCTTCCTCCATGCTTGCGGTCACCACCTTTTCGCTGACCGCGATGGTCACCGCTTTCTCTGGCGCCAGCCAGAATGGCACGCCGCGCGCTACCGAACTGCTGGTCGAGGATGCCGCCGCGCAAAACGCGCTCTCGACCTTCCTCGGCGCGTTCCTGTTCGCCATCGTCGGCATCATCGCGCTCAAGGCCAATTACTACGGCGTCCAGGGCCGCGCCGTGCTCCTCGTCGGCACCGTCATCGTCATCGCATGGATCTCCATCGTGCTGCTGCGCTGGATCGGCCAACTGACCCATTTCGGACGTGTCTCCGACACCATCGAGCGGGTCGAGAAGAAGGCGCGCGGCGCCGTCGAGGACTATAAGGGGCCGCTCAAACTCACCGGGCGCGACGCGCGTCACCCTGCCGGCCGGGCGGGCTGCGCCGCCTTTCCCGACCGCAGCGGCTATGTCGCCCATGTCGACCGCTCGAAGCTCTCCGAGCTCGCGGAACGCTGCGGCGTGATCGTCCATGTCGGCGCCCCGGCGGGTACCTTCGTCGGGCGCGACCGCCCGCTTGCCTGGACCAAGACCGTCCCCGACGAGGCCGAGGAGGATTGCGACGACCTGCCGCGCCGTCTCAAACGTGCCTTCACGGTCACCGACAGCCGCGATTTCGACCAGGATCCGCGCTTCGGCATCACCGTGCTGGGTGAAATCGCCAGCCGCGCTCTCTCGCCCGCCGTCAACGACCCCGGCACCGCCATCGCCGTACTCGCCGCTGGCCTGCGCGTCTTCGACCGGTTCATCGATGCCTGCGACGAAGGCGGCAGCCGCGACCTCGGCGGCGTTGTCGAACCAGCCTTGAGCCTAGAGGAAATGGTGCGCGACCTCGTCATCCCCATCGCCCGTGACGGCGCCGGTCTCGTCGAGGTGCAGATGCGCCTACAGGACGTGCTGGGTTCGATCGCGACGCGCGCAGGCGAAGCAAGGGACGCCTTTCGTCACGTCGCCGAACAAGCCCGCGATCGCGCCCTCGACAATCTCGATCACCCCGACGACCGCGAGCGGCTGTGCGAGGCGCATGAAGCGGCCTTCGGCGCTACCGATCCCGAACCAGAGCGCCACCGCGCACGCTGAACCGCGTTGCTTCCCCCACCGCGTCGAACAAGGCAGGCTCGGTGCCGGTCATGAACACCTGTCCCCGTCCGGCCAGCCGGTCGTAGAGAGCGGCGCGACGATCGGGATCGAGATGCGCTGCCACCTCGTCTAGCAGCAGCACCGGATCGAGCCCACGCTGCGCGCGCACCTTGTCGGCGTGGGCCAGCACGAGCCCGAGCAGCAGCGCCTTCTGTTCGCCGGTCGAACAGTCCGCCGCCGCCTGCCCCTTGGCGCCATAGGTCACGGCAAGATCGCTGCGATGCGGGCCCGACAGCGTCCGCCCCGCCGCCGCATCGCGCCGCCGCCCCTCCGCCAGCGACCGTGCGAGGTCGCCGCCATCATAGCCTTCGAGCGACAGACGCGCGGCCGGGAAATCGTCATCGCCCCCGCCTGCGCCGTCCAAGACCGCCACCGTCCGGGCGCGCGCATCGTGGAGCGCATGACCAGCTTCAGCCATCTTGAGTTCAAGCCCGTCGAGCCACGCCGCATCGGGCCGCTCTTCCTCCGACAACAGCCGATTGCGCTCGCGCATCGCCTGCTCGTAGATGCTGGCGTTGCGCGCATGATCGGGTTCGAGCGCCAGCGTGAGCCGGTCGAGAAAGGCGCGCCGCCCTGCCGCGCCCTCGAGGAACAGGCGGTCCATGGCGGGGGTGAGCCAGAGGATCGCGATCCGCTCGGCCAGCGCTGATGCCGCCCCCGCAGCGCCATTGATCCGCACGACGCGCCGGTCGGGCGCATTGGCCTGCGTCCCCACGCCGACATCGGCGCCGTCGCCCAGCCGCGCGGCAATGGCGAACCCTAAGTCCCCGTCGCCGCGCGCCATCGTGCGGAGCGCCGCGCGCCGCAAACCGCGCCCGGGCGAGAGCAGACTGATCGCCTCGAGCACATTGGTCTTGCCCGCCCCATTGGGCCCCGTCAGCACATTGAACCCCGCCCCCGGTTCGAGCAGCGTATCGGCGTGATTGCGAAAATCGGTAAGGGAGAGGCGCGTGATCACCTTACTTGCTTGGCCCGCGACCGGTCCCGGATCAAGCATGGGGGACGGGCACCGCCCTGATAACTGCTCGTAATCGCATCAATCCCGCCGCGAAGCGGCCTGTCTGGAAGTTCGCGACGCCAGCGCAGCGCGCCGCATTCCAGCGAATAAGCGGCGAAAAACCCCCTCTCCCGCTGGCGGGAGAGGGTGGCGCGCCTTGGCGCGCTCGGGTGAGGGTGGGAAAGCCGAAGACTCTCGGGCACATGACACTATCGTAGTCATGAGGCTCGCGTGCGGCCGCGAGCCGCGTCGGTCGGGCTCGCTACCGCGCCCCGCCGGCCGGTCTTCCGCGTCCCTCGACGCGGGAGCGCTCGGCGGTTCAGACGCGCATCGGCATCAGGACGTAGAGCGCGGGGCTGTCGTCCTTCTCGCGCAACAGCGTCGGTGCCGCCGCATCGGCGAGATGCACTTCGACCGTATCGCCCTCGATCTCGTGGAGGATGTCCATGAGGTAGCGCGCGTTGAAGCCGATCTCGAGCCCGTCATTCTTGTAGTCGGCAGGTATTTCTTCCACCGCGACGCCATTTTCGGGACTGGTCACCGACAGAGTCACCGTGTTGTCCGAAACCGCCATCTTGACCGCGCGGGTCTTCTCGCTGGCGATGGTGGCGACGCGGTCGACGCCCGCCATGAAGCTCTTGGGATCGAGCTTCAAAAGCTTGTCGTTGGCGGTCGGGATGACGCGATTGTAGTCGGGGAACTTGCCGTCGATGAGCTTGGACGTCAGCACCGCCGCGCCGAGTCCGAAGCGGATCTTGCTATCCGACAGCGAGACCTCGACCGTGCCGTCGACCTCGTCGAGCAGCTTGCGCAATTCGCCGACGCACTTCTTGGGCACGATAATGTCGGGCATGCCGTCCGAGCCCTCGGGCTTCTCGACCGTCACGCGCGCGAGGCGGTGGCCGTCGGTCGCGGCGGCCTTCATCGCATCGTCGGTGACGTGGAAGAAGATGCCCATCAGATAATAGCGCGTCTCTTCGTTGGAGATGGCGAAGCGCGTCTTGTCGATGATCTGTCGCAGCGTCGCGGCGGGCAGTTCGAAGCGGTGCGGCAATTCGCCCTCGGCGATGACGGGGAAATCGTCGCGCGGCAGCGTCTGGAGGTTGAAGCGCGCACGCCCGGCAAGGACCTGCATCTTGCCATCGGCGGCGGTCAGTTCGACCTGCGCACCCTCGGGCAGCTTGCGGACGATGTCGAAGAAGGTGTGCGCGGGCACGGTGGTCGCGCCCTGCTGGCTGACCTCGGCGGCGACGGTCTCGTCGACCTGGAGGTCGAGGTCGGTGGCCATCAGGCGGAGCCCATTGTCGCCCGCCTCGAGCAGCACGTTGGACAGGATGGGAATGGTGTTGCGGCGCTCCACCACCGATTGAACATGGCCGAGGCTCTTGAGGAGAACCGCCCGTTCCAACGTCGCTTTCATGTGCTGCAAGCCCCCGAAAAATGGTCGTGTTGCGGCCGGGATCGACCGAATAGTCTTTCGTTATAGCGCGCAGGGGATGATGCGCTAGCCCCTTTGCGGGCGGGATGATCGCGGGCCGCGTGGCGAGTTTACAGAACCCGGCGCCGCCGTCGTCGTGATCGACCGTCGAACGCGCGAATTCGACGACTGGGGCGCAATCGGGCGCTCGGTACGCGGACAGCGGTGGATGCGATCACGCGGCGGCGGCGTCAGGCGCTACGGGCGGCCTGCGTCTGGCGGGCAGCGCGCTCTTCTTCGACCGCCCCGAGCGTCGCTTCCGCGACATGATCGAGGTCGGCGAGCAAGGTCCGCGCGCTTCTTTCGCCCAACGCCCCCTCGAGCCTCGCCGCTACCTTGGCGACGCGGCAGGCCCCTGCGCTGGCAGCGGCCCCCTTCAGGATATGCGCCTCGCTCGCGAGCTTGGTGAAGTCGCCTGCCTCGATCGCCCGCTCGATCTGCGCCGGGCGCAGCTCGAGTTCGACACGCAGCAGGCCGAGAAGGTTGTCGAGCCGCGTCGCGCCAAGCGCGCTGTCCAACGCATCGAGCCGGTCATGGTCGAGCAACGTGTCGGTAGCTCGCTCGTCGGCCTTGGCCGCTTTCCCGGGAACGTCGCCGGCGACACGCGGCGGGGAGCCCTCCCCCTCTTTGTCACCATCGCGCGCGCCGACCAGAGTCTCGATCGTCGCGAGGAGGGCGTCGCGGTCGATGGGCTTGGTGAGGAAGGCATCGAGCCCTGCATTGTCATAGAAGCGGCGCCGCTCGGGCGAGGCGTCCGCCGACAAGGCGATGATCGGCAGCTTTCCTCGTGCACCTTCGATTCCGCGAATTTGCCGCGTCGCGGCGATGCCGTCCATTTCGGGCATCTGCATGTCCATCACCACTGCATCGAAATAGCCGCCGCGCACCGCATCCACGGCCGCGAGCCCGTCGCCGACGCAGGTCACGCGATGTCCGCGCGCGCCCAGCATGGTGCGGATCAGCATCTGGTTGACCGCATTGTCCTCGGCGACGAGCAGGTCGAGCAGACGAGAAGGCGCCGCGCTCGCCCGCGTGGTCGCGACCGCGGGCTCTTCGCCGACCGGCAGCGCGAGTGTCAGGGTGAAGCAGCTGCCCTGCCGCGGCGCGCTCTCGACCGCGATATCACCGCCCATCACTTTGGCGATCCTTTGTGCGATGGCGAGACCGAGACCGGTACCCGAACGCGGGCGCGACAGACTGTCATCGGCCTGCGCAAAGGGTTCGAACAGCGCCGGAATGGCGGTGGGCGCCATGCCGATTCCGCTGTCGCGCACGGCGATGGTCCAGCACTGCTCGTCGATCCGCGAACGTCGCGACAGTTCGACCACGACCTCGCCCGCCTCGGTAAACTTGATGGCGTTGGACAAGAGGTTGGACAGTACCTGGCGCAGCCGCTGCGGGTCGCCGCAGGCGGGAAGGGGGGCGCCAATATCCTCCTCGAGACGAAGCCCGATCCCCTTGGCCCGCGCACCAGGCGCGTACAGGTCAATCAACTCGGCGACCAATGTCTCCACCCGGAAATCCGCCTGCGCCAGCTCTAGATGCCCGCCGTCGAGGCGCGAGAAGTCGAGGATTTCGTCGAGGATCGACAGGAGATGCTGTGCGCTTGCGGACAGCGTCTCGAGATGCGCCGCCCGCGCCCGCGCGTCGGGATTGTCTCGCAGCAGGTCGATGATGCCGATCACGCCCGTCATCGGGGTGCGGATTTCATGGCTCATGGTGGCGAGAAATTGCGCCCTGCCGCTCGCCGCCGCGCGAGCGGCATCGCGGGCGTCGATCATCTCGCGCCGCGCCCGGCGTTCCTCGGTGATGTCGCTGGTGATCCCGATGAGCCCGACGACCTGCCCCTTGGTATCGCGTTCGGCCTGCAGCGCGAGCCGCGCATGACGTTGGTCCTCGCCAACCGCGAAATGGATCGAACATTCCACGCTCGACCGGCGCCGCCGCGCTTCGCGCACTGCATTGAACAGTTTCGACCGCATCGCGGGGTCGAGATGGCGTAGAAGGGTGCGCGCCTCGATCAGCCTGCCGGGCACCTGGCCGAGCATCCGATACAGCTGGTGGCCATGGTCGAACCCGCCGTCGGCAAAGGAAAAGCGCCAATGCGCCACGCCCGCGAGTTCCTCGGCCAGCGTGAGCAGCCGGTTGGTGTCGCGCAGCTTGGCCGCGCTTTCGGTCATCATGTCCTCGGTGAGCTGGCGGCGGTGGATGTCACGCAGCGTCGCGATCATCTCGCGCGGGTGACCGGTGCGATCATAGACCAGCTGGAACATCGCCTCGACCCACCGCCAGCGCCCGTCCGCGTGGCGAAGCCGGAACCGCAATTCGGGCGGCTCCGAGCCGATCAGCAAGTCCGACAGGACATGGGTAAAGACAGGCCAATCGTGCCCGTGTACCAGCGGGCGGATCGATTGGCCGGAAAGCGCCGCCGGTGCATGGCCAAGCACGCGGTCGGCAGCGGAGGACGCGAAGAGCACCTTGGCCTCGAGGTCGAGCCGCAAAATGATGTCGCGGCTATTCTCGGCGACGAGCCGATAGAGCCGCTCCGATCGTTCGAGCGCCTCGGCATTGCGCCGCCGCGAGGTGATATCGTCGAGCGTGACGAGGAAACCGATACAGCGCTGTCCTTCGACCAGCGCATGGATCGAGAGCGCAAAATTCTCGCTTCCCGCCGGATGGGGGGCGCTCACCTCGAGCTCGGCATCTTCCTTGGTGATCTGCACCCGCGACCACAGGAGATCGAACTGCACCGCATCGGCGGGGTTGAGCCGCGACAGCCACATGCCATCGAGTGCCTCGTCCGGTCCCAGCCGGGCGAAGTCGCGCCACGCCGCATTTGCCCAGACCGGTGTGCCGGCCGGATCGCAATGCAGGATGGCGGCGGAGGCATGATGGGCAATCGCCTTCACCAATCGCCGACTAGCCGCGAGATCCTTTGCCGCGCACTGCTGGCGGCGGTGCAGGGACAGCATTTCCAGCACCCCACCGAAAAGAAAAAGTCCCGCTGCGGCCGGTATCCATATTGGAGAAAGCGGGTGCGGAACGGCCAGGCCGATCAGGAGGCCCGCCAAGCCGAGCGCGGCCACCGCCATCGGGATAAGCGGCGTGTCCAACGCATGCCGCAGCTCGGCCACAGGGCGCCATCGTGCCAAGTCGCGAAGACGATAGAGCGCGCTGGCCTTATCGGCCGGCGTGTTCGCTGCGACAGGCGCCGCCCCGACAATTGGCTGTTTGCCAGCACCCTTGTCGTCGGTATCGGCCAGCAGCCCGGCGCTGTCCGTAACCGTATCGGACTTTTTTCCCGCCTTGGCGCTGTCGGGTTGATCATCGCGGTCTGTCTTCGACAGCCCCTTGAGGGCCGCCGCTATCTCCGCCGATGCCGCCGTCGCCTCGACTGGATCGGCGCGCAATTCTCCAGCGCTCGTTGGCGTGGGCAGGCGGACATGTTTCATGCTTCCTCCTCGCGGGTTGGCGAGGATCGGGGGCGCGCCATCGGGTCTGATGGCGACGCCCCCGATTCCCGCAATCGCGAGAAGGGCTTAGGACATTAGAGGGCGCGCCACCCGTCCAATTGGTCCCGTTCCGGACCTATCAGGCGGCGTGCGCCAGTCCGTCAGGCGCCGAGCAGTCCCGCCACCTGATGGACTGCGCCATCCTCGAGCGGACCGTCGCCGGGGGTCAGCGCCACGGCCGCACCGCCGCTCGACGGCGCGATGGTCAGTTCTTCCCCATCGCGGCGCACGACGAGATCGCTGCCGCCATAGCTGGGCAAGGTCAGCTCGCCGCCCTCGGCCTTGTCGAGCGCGGCGGCAATATCCTCGCCGAGGATCGTGCCCGGCAGGATGTGCAGCGTCACCAGCGCAGCCAACTCTTCCTTGTCCTCGGGCAGCGTCTCGGGGAAGGCGCTGTCGGGGGGCAGGAGCACCGTATAGGGCTCGGGCCCCTCGAACAGGCTGTCGAGCCCCGCCGCGCCGAGCGCCTCGGCGAAGCGGCTGTCGGCCGGGATCGCGCCCGCCAGCGTTTCGGGATTGGCATCGACCTGGCTGACCGGTTCCTCGGTCGCGCCGGTATCGCCACAGGCCGCGAGCGTCAGCGGCAGCGCGACCAGCGCGCTCTTTACCAGCACCTTCATTAGAGCACCGCCTTGATCGCTTCGGCGATCAGCATGGTGGTGGGGTCGACACGATAGATATAGCCGTCGCTGTAGCGATACATGTTCTGCGGACTGTCATAGTAGGTCTCGCGATAGGCATAAGGCACGTTGTAGACCGAATAGGCCGAGGGCAACGGCTGGCCCACGCCGAGGTCGCCCGTCAGCAGCGAGACGACCGAGCGAATGAGCTGGGTCTCCGGATCGACCCTATAGATCGCCCCGTCGCCGTAGCGATAATAGGGATCGTCGTAATAGCGGCGATACTGATAGGGCAGGTTGTAGCTGTCATAGGCGCTCGGATAGCGCGTGCCGACGGGATAATAATATCCGCGGCGATCGTAGAGCGGGATGAGGGCGTTGATCAGCCCGTTCGATCCCAGCCGATAGATATAGTCGTCGCCATAGCGATAGTCGTAACGATCATCGCGCCCGAACCAGTCGGACAGGACGCCCGACAGGCGACGCTCGGCATAGTCGGTCGGGACGCGCTGGCCGTACATCTTCTTGGCCTGGCCCGGCGGGAGACAGCCATTGTTCTTCTTCGCCAGCCCCGGGGGGCAGCCGTCGATCATTCCCTGGCCGCTGCCATAACGATAGTCGCTCCGGCGATAATCGAAGATGTCGCGGTCATCGCCTCGACGGGCGACTCGGCGTTCGACGTCGCGCACCACGACCCGATCGTTGCCGCGCCCGTTATTGGCGCGCATGGGCGGCCCACGGCGGTCATCATTGTCGCGGGCGACGCGGACACGGTCGTTGCCATTGCCGCGATTGCCACGATCCTGATTACCGCGCGCTTCCTGGCGTTGCGGACCGCGTCGATCGGCATTGCCGTTGCCGCGGCCATTGCCGTTGCCGCGCGCTTGCTGGCGATCGGGCTTGCCACCGCGTTCGGCCTTTTCGGGCTTGCCCTTGCCCTCGGGCTGGGCGGTGGCGACGGCGGGCAGGCTTACCGCCAGCGCTGCCGCGGCCACACCGCAAAGAATGTTACGCATGTCAAATCTCCTTCGCCGGACAGAACGACGAAAGGCGGTTTGACGTTCCCGATCGCTCAGCACGCTGGCGCTTCCTCGACCCAGTCATTGGGGAGGCGGCGTGCGGCGAACCACATCAAAAGCGCGGCGAAAAAATAGACGCCGAGGACCGCCAGCGCGGCATAGCGCAGGCTGTCGGCCCCATAGGTTTCGCGCAGCGCGTCCGAGATGCCGCCGATGAGCAGCGGTCCGACGCCCAGGCCGATAAGGTTGTTGATGAGGAGGAACGCCCCGCTCGCGGTGGCGCGCATGGGCGGCGTCACGATATGCTGGATCGCGGTCGTGACCGGGCCCAGCCACAGGATGTTGAGCGCATTGGGAATGAGCAGCAGCGCCCAGACCAGCCAGAGGCTCTCGCTGAGGAGACCCAGTGCATAGAGCGGTGCGGTGATCAGCCAGGCGATCATCGGCAGCCAGGCGTACCAGCGGCGGTCGCGCGTCCCGAGCCGGTCGGCGAGCCAGCCGCCCATGAACACGCCAATCGTGCCGCCGAGGAGCAGCAGCGAGCCCATGAACTGGCCCGCGCCGATGAGGCTCATGTCGAAGCTGCGGATGAGCACGCTTGGGATCCAGATGGCGAGGCCGTAGCCGCACAGGCTGGACAGAGAGGCGCCGAAGGCGAGCAGCCAGAAGCTCCGCTTCTTCCCGATCAGCGGGAACACCGCGAACAGGTCGGCAAGGCGCTGCGGCGACCCCATCGTGCGCGGCCTGTCCTTGACCACCAGCTTGAAAATTGGCGCGAAGAGGATGCCCACCACCCCCATGGCGATGAAGGCGACGCGCCAGTTGATATATTCGGCGATATAGGCGCCGAGCACGGTCCCCGCGCCAAGCCCGATGGGCACGCCGAGCGAGAAGATGGCGAGCGCGCGGGCGCGCCGCTGCGGTGGGAAATAGTCGGCGATGAGCGCATAGGATGGCGCCACGCCGCCCGCTTCGCCAACGCCAACCCCGAGGCGCAGGAGGAAAAGCTGCATGAAGCTGGTCGCGGTGCCGCACAAAGCGGTGAAGCCCGACCAGACCGCCACGGCGCCCGCGATGACGCCCGAGCGGCTGGTGCGGTCGGCGAGCATCGCCAGCGGCACGCCGAAGAAGCTGTACAGAAGCGCGAACGCCAGCCCGCCGATGGCGCCAAATTGCGCGTCCGAAAGCCCCAAATCCTCCTTGATCGGCTGGGCGAGGATACCGAGGATCTGCCGGTCGAGGAAGTTGAGGATATAAGCGAAGAGCAGCATGCCGAGGACGACATTGGCGTTCGGGCTGCGCGCTGCCGGGGCAGTGGTGGTAGGGGTGCTGGCCATGGAAGGTAGCTAGCGGGGCCGCCCGCCCTTTGCCTAGGGGGCAAAAGGCGAGCGGCGCTCCGCTCTTGCCGTTCTAGTAGCGATAGCCGAGCTTCACCTCGAAGGTGCGCGGCGCGCCGTAATAGACGGTTCGTATGTTGCCGATCGAGCTGAATTCCTGCCCGTCGGTCTTGTAGCGCTCGTCGGTGAGATTGTTGCCATAGAGGCCGATCGACCAGTCGCCTGCCCCATTCTCCCACACGATCCGAGCATCGGACAGCCAATAGCCTTCCTGGATCAGCCCCTCGATCACCTCGTCGGTGCCGAGATAGGTGTTGTCGACCGCCAACGCATGCTCCCCCTTGTAGCGCGTCTGTCCGCCGAAGGTCAGCGTCCCCGAGGCGCCGAGGTCAGCGCTATATTGGGCGCCGAAGCGCGCCGTCCAATCGGGCGCGAAGGCGGGCATCTGGAAGCTGCGGTCGCCGTTCGGATAGCGATCGTCGGCGAACTCGCCATATTCGGCGTCGAGATAGCCGATCTGCGCATCGAGGCGCAGCGCCTCGACCGGCTCCAGCGCCAGTTCGAGCTCGGCGCCGCGAATGGTCAGCTCGCCAGCGTTGAGGACCGCGAGGCTCGGCTCGGGAATGCCGTCGACTTCGGACAGGCCCGCGACGCGCGCCTGGAAGTCGGTATAGTCGTTATGGAAGACCGCCACCGCGACATCGAGCATGTCGGCGACGCGCGCCTTGGCGCCAACCTCGTAGGACCAGACCGTCTCGGGATCATAAGCGCGGGTCTCGCTGGGATTATTGGCGCGCCCGTTGAACCCGCCTGACTTGAAGCCCTTGGCGACGCGCGCATAGACGAGGCTATCCTCGCTCGGCGAAAAGTCGATGCTGGCCATCGGCGACAGGTCGCCCCAGCTATCCTCGGGCTCATATTCGAACGGCGCGAGGCTGGTCAGCAGCGGGCTCGAGGAGAAGGTCGAGGTGGTACGGAAATAATCCTTGTTCTCGTGGGTATAGCGCAGGCCCGCCGACAGGTTGAGCATTTCGGTCAGCGCGACGGTGACATTGCCGTAGGCGGCATAGCTTCGCGTCTCGAGATCATCGTCGATGGTGCGCAGGAAGGTCGGATTGCCCAACACCGGTCCGACGAGATCGTCGGCATAGGCCTCCTGATGCGAGCTGACATTCTCGGCGAGATAATAGAGACCGAAGACGCCGCTCAGCGTTTCGCCGTCGAGCAGCAGCTGCAGCTCCTCGCTGAATTGGCTCTGGTCGACGCCGACGAACACGTCGCCCGTCTCCACTTCGGTTGCGTCGATGTCGATATAGTCGTCGGTATCGAGGTTGCGATAAGCGGTGATCGACTTGAGCGAGAGCGTGGGCGAGAGGTCGTGCGCGACGATGGCGCTCAGCCCCCAATGATCGAGTTCGGTCGAATTGGGCAGGGTGGGCGTGGTGCGCCCGGTGAAGTCATAGTCGTCGGAATCGGGATTTTCCGGTCGATCGAGCAGCGGCCCGCCGAACAGGTCGGTCAGCGGATTGATCGGCTGGCCGACCGTCATCGCGGCGCGGTCCATGGTATAATCGGCGGCAAGGTCGATGCGCGTGTCGGCGCCCGCATCGAAGGCCAGCGTGCCGCGCAGCGCGGTCGTGTGCTTGTCGTTATAATCACGGTCGAGCACCTCGTCCTCGACATAGCCGTTGCGGTGCGACTGCATCGCCGCCAGCCCCGCCGCGACCCCGTCGCCGATAGGGCCCGAGACGCTGCCCTTCACTTCGACCTTCTCATAGCTGCCGATCGCCAGCGAGGCGGCCCCGCGCAGCGTGTCGCCGGGGCGACGGGTGACGAGCTTCAACGCGCCGCCGATGGTATTCTTGCCATAAAGCGTGCCCTGCGGCCCGCGCAGCACCTCGACCCGTTCAAGGTCGAGCAGGTCGAGCTGGGTGCCACGAATGCGGCTCATGTAGACGTCGTCGACATAGACCCCGACCGCGGGGTCGAAGGTCTGCAGCGCGTCAGGCTGGCCGATGCCGCGGATGAAGATGTTGGTGGCGTTGGACGAGCCGCGTCCCTGCACGATGTTGAGGTTGGGCACCGCGCCCTGCAGCCCCGTCGTGTCGCTCGCCTGGAGGCGATCGAGCGCGCGCTCGTTGAAGGCCGAGATCGACAGCGGCACGACGGTCAGCGCTTCGGCCTGGCGGCGCGCGGTGACGACGATCACATCGTTCGCATTATCCTGCCCTTCGGCGTTCAATGCAGTGGTCGCGGCGGGTTCACCGGGCTGCTGAGACGCGCTTTCGGGATCGGTCGCGGACTGGGCCGAGGCGACCTGCGGCAAGAGCGCGGCGAGCGCGAGACACGAAACGGAAACGCCGAGACGGCGGGTGATCGAGTGCATGGGTTCCTCCCCTGATGTGACGGGGATGCATCCTGACCATGCTCCCCCTTGCAATCGCCAATAATGAAAGTTGAACCAACTTTCAACTTCGGATAATGATCGGCTCATGGGGGAGAGGAAGCAGATGAGCGACCGGCACGCCGACGGAACTGACTCCAAGGCCAGCTCGAAGGCGCCGCGCACTCGTAGGGGTGAAGCGACCCGGGCGCGGATCCTCGATGCCGCGCGGGTCGAATTCGGCCGCGTCGGGTTCGCCGACACCTCGATCGTCTCGATCACCGGCCGCGCCAAGGTCGCGCTCGGCACCTTCTACACCTACTTCGATTCCAAGGAGGAAGTGTTCGCGGCGCTGGTCGAGGACATGTCGGCGCGGGTCGCGCAAGCGGTCGGTCCCGCCATTGCCGAGGTCGATGCGGCGCTACCGCGCGAGGAGGCCGCGCTTGCCGCCTTCCTTCGTTTCGCGCGCGAGCAGGCCGAGGTCTACCGCATCATCGATGAAGCCGAATTCGTCGATCCCGCGGGCTTCGAGCGCCATTATCGCACCACCGCCGCGCGCATGCGCGACCGGCTCGATGCCAGCCCCGACCTCGCCGCGCCGGACAGCGACTTGGATGCCGAGGTGCGCGCCTGGGCGCTGATGGGAATGAACGTCTTTCTCGGGCTGCGCTTCGCCGTCTGGGGCGACGAGGACCCTGCCGAAGTCGCCGCCGCCGCCAACCGCCTGTTGGCCAAGGGCCTGCGCTAGAGCGTCTTCGCTAGCGCCGCGAGCGCGTCGACATCGCGCGCATCATGATAAAGGCCGAAGCCGAAGCGGATCACCTCGCCGCGCACGTCGGTGACGCAACCCTCGGCCTTCAGTGCCGCGCACCAATCCGCCGCCCGTTCGTGACGATAAGCGAGAAAGCGCGCATGCGGCCCGCCATCGATCGGATTGAGCAGTTCGGCCTCGCCCAGCACCGTGCCCGCCAGCGCCTCGACCGCCTGTTCTTGCAGGGCCGCGACATGCGCGTTGATGGTGGCCGTATCGAGCCCTTCGGCGATCAGCATCCCCTTGATCGCATTCCAGCGGTAAAGCGCGCTCGGGTCGAAGGTCGCCCCCATGAAGCGCATCGCGTCCTCGGCATAGCCCACCATCCCCGGCGGCAGGGTGAGGTCCTCGAACTCGGCGAACCAGCCGGTCAGCGGCGGGCGCGGTCCGAAGCCCGGGGGGCAGCACATGAAGCCCATGCCCTCCCCCGCCATCGCATATTTGTAGCCGCCGCCAAGGAAGAAGGCCTTGTCGCTCCAGCCGCGCGGGAAGGGCGCTTCAAATGCCATGAAGCTGTGATAGCCGTCGATCACCACCCACGACCCCTCGGGCTGGCCCAGCTCGACCAGCGCATCGAGCGGCGCGACCACCCGCCCCGACCCAAACAGGACCTGGCTGACCATGACGAGATCGTGCGCGCCCTCGGCGGCCCTCGCGGTGAAGCGCTCGGCAAAGCTGTCGAACGGGTCGACCGCGACCGTCTCCAGCGTGATCTCCCCCGCCTCGACCCAGCGCGCGAACTGGCGCCGTGCCGAGTGGAATTCGCCGTCGCTGGTAAGAATACGCAGCGGTCCGCCAGCGCGGCGCGGACAGGCGGCGGCGAGGCGGATGATGAAATCATGCGTGTTGCCGGCGAAGACGATCCTTCGCCACTGGTCGTTGCCCATGCCGAGTTCGGCGGCGACATTGGCGGCAGCCTCGGGCCACACCTCGCCCATCACCTTGTCCCACTTGTGATCGGCGAGCGCGGCGGCATCGTCCCAGCAGCGCATTTGCCCGACCCGGCTCGCGTCGGGCCACAAATGGTGGCTGTGCGCCGCGATATGCAGCCGATCGGGATCGGCCTCGAGACTCTTCGAGAACAGCCGCTTGTAGCTCATAGTTCGGACCGCAATTCCCACAGGGCGGGGAAGGCGCGCTTGTCGAGTGTCGATTTCAGATAGGCCGCGCCCGCCGAGCCGCCGGTGCCCTTGCGGCCGCCGATGACCCGCTCGACCGTCACGACATGCTTGTGTCGCCAGGTCGCCAGCGCATCGTCGAGGTCGACCAGCTTTTCCGCGAGGCCATACAGTTCGGGATAGGTCTCGGTTTGCTCGTACACCGTCTTCCAGCTCGCCCGGATCGCGTCCGCGTCGGCAATATCGAAGCCCGCGCGTGCCAGCGCTGCATTGGCCTCGTCCCACACGCTCGGCGCCTCCAGAGCAGCGGTCAGCAGTTCATGCTCGCCGCTACCCGGTTCGTAATTCTTGAGAAAGCGCGGGTCCTTGATCCCGAGCCGATATTCGACGCAGCGGAACTGCGCCGACTGGAACCCCGATGCAGAGCCGAAATGGTGGCGGAATTTCATGTAATCCGATGGGGTGAGCGTGGACAGGATGTCCCAGCTCATCGTCATCACGCCCTGTATCCGGCTGACTCGGCTCAGCGCCTTGTGGACGAACAGGAACTTGTCCGCGCGCAATTCCTCGCACGCGTAATCCACCTCGAACAGGATCTGCTTTAGCCACAGTTCCATCGTCTGGTGAAGGACGATGAACAGCATTTCGTCATGCACGTCGCTATGCGGATGCTGCGCGCCGAGAAGCTGGGGAAGCGACAGATAGTCGCCATAGGTCTGGTCGTCGGGAATGGCGGTCATGGAAGACGGCCTAGCCCGCGTGACAAGAGGCGGCAAGGGCGCCCGATACCGGACCCCTCGCCACGTCTCGCTTACTGCTGCGGCTGCCCGTTGCCGACGAGCCCGCCGGTCTGATTGACCGAGCCGATGTTGCCGAAGATTTCCTCGAAGAAGCTCTTCTCACGGCCGAGCGTCGGGGTCTCGTCGTTCGACGGATCGATGTTCACGGCCAGTTCGGGACCGGTTTCGGTGACCGAGGCGACATCGCCGCGCTCGTCGAAGGTGACGAGGATGACGCGCTGGTCGGTTATGCGAGGCTGGCGAAAGGCGAAGCGATCGGTGCGGCGCGCGACATAATACCATTGCTTGTCGTCGAACTGGCCGACGAAGCTCGGCGTGCCCAGCGTGGCCTTGACCGATTCGCGATTGTCGATGCCCGGCGCGATCGCCTCGGACAGTTCTTGGTTGTAGACATAGCCCTGGTCGCTGCGGATGCCCGCGCAGCCGGCGAGCGCGGTGGTCAGGGCCGTTAGGGCCATCAGGTGGCGTACACGCATGTTCAATCTTCCGATTCGTAAAGGTCGCTGGCCCTTGCCGGGCGCTATCGGGCCGGACTATGCGGCTCTCACTGCCTGCTTGCAAGGAAAAGGCTGAACCCTTGCTTGCCGAAGGCGCGATCAGGAGAAAGCCCATGCGCAAGCTCTTTTCATGGCTGCGTCCCCCGCCCGGCGCCGAGGCCGCCTCGCTCTATGCCGCCATCGTGGCGCAGGCGCGCGACAAGCATTGGTATGTCGAGGGCAAGGTCGCCGACGACGTCGACGGGCGCTTCGGCATCCTCTCGACACTGATCGCGCTGACCGTGTTGCGGCTCGAGCGCGGCGAGGAAGAAGCGGTGCGCGGGTCGGTCGCGCTGACCGAGGCCTTTATCGCCGACATGGACGCGCAGATGCGCGAAGAAGGCTTCGATGCCGGGCTCGGCAAGCAGGTGCGCTCGATGGTCGGCGCGCTTGCCGCCCGGGTCGACCGCTGGCGTTTCGCCGAGGAAGCCGAAGGCAGCGCCGACCAATGGCGCGAGGCCGCACGGTGGAGCATCTTTCGCGATGCCGAACCCGACGAGGCCGCGCTGACCTATGTCTCCGAACAGCTGCGCCGCTTTGCCGAACGCATCGAGGGCGAAAGCGACCAACTGCTCCTACGAGGTGATTTGTGATCGACCATTTGGTCAGCGTCCCGCTTGCCACGCTGAAGGACGGCGAGACCATCGCCATCAACCTCGACGAGCCTGAGCGCGCCGACGTCGCCGCGCGGCTGCGGCTGCAATCGGTCGAGCGCTTCACCATCGACGCGACGCTCCAGCACGAGGGGCAGGCCGTCACCGTCAACGGTACCTTGGCAGCCAGTGTCACGCACAGTTGCGTCGCCACCGGCGATCCCGTGCCCGAGACGATCGAGGAGCCTTTCTCGCTGCTCTTCGCCCCCCAGCCAGAGCATGAAGAAGATGCCGAGATCGAACTCGGCGTCGATGATCTCGACACCATCTTCCACGACGGGCGCGAAATCGCGCTGGGCGATGCGCTCATCGACACGCTCGCCTTGTCGCTCGACCCCTATCCGCGGGTGGAGGATGCCGACACGCGGCTGCGCGCGGCGGGGGTATTGTCCGAAGAGGAAGCCGGCGCCTTCGGGGCGCTCGCCGACCTCAAGAAGAAACTCGAGGCCGGCGGCAAGGACGACTAGACCCTAAAAGGGCACGTCGTCGTCGAGGTCATTGTCGAAGCTCGCCGGCTGCGGGCGCTGCTGCGGGGCACTGCCGCCGCCGCCCTGGCCGCCACCATAGCCGCCCTGGCTCCCGCCATAGCCGCCACCGCCGCCGCCACCACCGCCTTCGCGGCTGTCGAGCAGCACCAGTTCGCCGCGATAACGCTGCAGCACCACTTCGGTCGAGTAACGGTCGGCGCCATTCTGGTCCTGCCACTTGCGGGTCTGCAGCTGGCCTTCGAGATAGACCTTCGACCCCTTGCGCAGGTAATTCTTGGCGACACGGCCGAGATTTTCGTTCCAGATAACCACTTGGTGCCATTCGGTCCGCTCCTGGCGGTTGCCGTCGCGATCCTTCCACGTCTCGCTGGTGGCGACGCGCAGGTTCACCACCTCGCCGCCGTTGTTGAGCGAGCGCGCCTCGGGGTCCGCCCCCAGATTGCCCACCAGGATCACCTTGTTCACGCCCGCCATGTCGTCATTCTCCGCTAAACTTTCAGTCGTTATCCGAGCGATAGAGTGCGGCCACGCGACTGTCCATCATCCGCCGTCCATTCGTCCGTCCAACCGCCCCGAGACTCCGTTCGTCGAACAGCGCTAGGCATTCGTTGCGGTGCCGGTCAGAGCGCTCGTCGACAGTTGTAACCGCCGCTTCGCCGGCTCGTATTGCCAAGGACCATCATGACCCGCTTCGCCGCCACCGTGTCGTTGCTCCCGCTATTGCTCGCCCCGCTCGCTGCCCCGGCCAGCGCCGCCGAATCCGCTGCCGACGCGCGCCTCGAAGAAGCCAGCACGATCGAGGGTAGCCTCATCACCGACAACGCCTCGGCGCGCGATGCGCGGGTCTACACCCTCGCCGATCTTGCCCAATATGCGCCCCAGACCGCGCTCGACATGGTCAATCGAATCCCGGGTTTCTCGGTCGATGGCGGCAACCAGGGCAATCGCGGCCTCGGGCAGGCGAGCCAGAACATCCTCCTCAACGGCGAACGCGTCGCAGGCAAGTCGAACGATGCCATCACCACGCTGCAGCGCATCGACGCGCGCAAGGTCAGCCGCATCGAAATCCTCGACGGCGCCACGCTCGACGTTCCCGGCCTGTCGGGCGAGGTCGCCAATATCGTCTACGACGCCACGACGATCAGCGGCACGTGGCGCTACCAGGCGCAGATCCGCCCCCGCATCGAGGACACCTTTCTCGATGGCAGCGTCAACCTGTCGGGCGGCAGCCTGACGACAAACTGGTCGCTGAGCCTTAGCAACAACAGTTATCGATCGGGTAATTGGGGCCCCGAAACCGTCATCAGCGCGGACGGTGACCTTCTCCTCGTACGCGACGAACTGGGTCGCTTCGATGGTGACCGCCCGCGCATCGCGGGCAGCTATTCCAAGACCTTCGCCAACGGCAACGAGCTCAATCTCAATGGCGCGGGCGAACTCTATTTTGCGCGCAACAAGACCGATGGCCTCGTCTCCCCGGTCGGAGAGGAACCGTTCGAGGAGCGTTATCGCAGCGGCGAGGACGAATGGAACCTCGAGCTCGGCGGCGATTATGCCTTCGACCTCGGCGGCGGGCGCCTGCGCCTGATCGCGCTCCAGCGCAACGAACATTCGCCGACCTACAGCGACTTTCGCGTCATCGGCGAGGGCGGCAGCCGCTACGAGCAGGTGGTCGATGAAAACGAGAGCATCCTGCGCGGCGAATATGGCTGGAAACGCGGCTCGGCCGACTGGGAAGTCAGTCTCGAGGGGGCCTATAACAGCCTCGGCTCGAGCGCCACGCTCGACGTGTTCGACACGCTCGACACGGTCCGCACCGATCTGCCTGGCAACGATATCGAGGAACTACGCAGCGAAGCCATCCTCAGCCTCTCGCGCCCCTTGTCGGACGCGCTCTCGCTCCAGCTCAATGGCGGCGCCGAATATAGCCGCATCAGCGCGACCGGCGTCGACTCGCGCGCCTATTTCCGGCCCAAAGGCTCGGCGGCCATGAGCTGGCGCCAGAGCCCTGACCTCACCGTCAATGCCAAGGTCGAACGCATCGTCGACCAGCTCAACTTCTTCAGCTTCCTCGCCGCGGTCGACGTGGTCGACGGCAGCGATCGCGAAAGCAACAACAGCATCGTGCCGCAGGAACGCTGGCGCGGCCGTCTCGAGGCGGTCACCAAGCTCGGCGCGTGGGGCAATATCACCCCCTATGTCCAACTCGACCGCATCGAGAATGTAATCGAGTCCATTCCCATCAGCCCTACCGAGGAAGCGCTCGGCAATGCGGGCAACGCCTCCGCCATCGTCTACGGGCTCGACGGCACACTGCTATTTGCGCCGCTCGGGGTGAAGGGCGCGCGGCTCGATATCCACGCGCACCGCGGCGATTCCAGCTTCGTCGATCCGCTGCTGCTGACCCGCCGCGAATTGAACGGCAACGAGTTCGAGCATGTCCGCCTGTCGTTGCGCCACGACATTCCCGACAGCCAGCTGGCCTGGGGCGGTTCGATCAACTGGTTCGAGTTCGGCTATAATTACCGTCTCGACCAGCAAGGGCGCTCGGACAAGCCGCGCCCCGACCTCGAAATGTGGGTCCAGCACAAGGACGTGTTCGGGATGCAGGCCACGGTCGGGCTATGGAATTTGCTCGACAATCGCGACGACTATGAGCGCATCGTCTACGTTGATCGCCGCGACGGGCCGATCGACTATGTCGAGACGCGAAAACGTGGCTATGGGCGCATCGTCGCGATCACGCTGACCGGCAGCTTCTAGCCCAAACCGAACGCCACCGCCGTCCAATAGGTCGCGCCTGCCGCAAGGTAGGCGACGACAAAGAGGTAGGCGGTCATAAAGGCGGGCCATTTCCAGCCGTTGGTCTCGCGCCGCGTCACCGCGATGGTGCTGATGCACTGCGGTGCGAAAACGAACCAGGCGAGGAAGGCCAATGCGGTGGCCAGGCTCCAGCGCCCGGCGATGCGCTTCTCCAGCGTTTCCAGTCCTTCCTCGTCCTCGGCATCGAGCGCATAGACGGTGCCGATCGCGGCTACTGCCACTTCACGCGCCGCCATCGCGGGCAGGAGCGCCATCGACACGTCGCGATTGAAGCCGATCGGTTCGACCACGACATGGATGGCATCGCCGATCTTGCCGGCGATGGAGACTTCGGATTGCAACTCGCCCGGCCCCGCCTTGGGATAGGAGGCCAGCGCCCACAGGATCACCGTTGCGGCCGCGATGATCGTCCCTGCGCGCTTGAGGAAGATCCACGCCCGCTGCCACAGGCCGATCGCGACATCGCCCAGCCGCGGCAGCTGATATTTGGGCATTTCCATCATGAAGGCCGCGCCGCCGCCCTTCACCACCTTCGACCGGATGAGCGAGCCCAGCACCACCGCGCCGAGGATGCCCGCGACATAAAGGCCGAACAGCACCAGACCTTGCAGACCCACGCCGGGCAGCACGGTCAAGTTGGGGATGAAGGCGGCGATGATCAGCGTATAGACCGGAAGCCGAGCCGAACAGGTCATCAGCGGCGCGATGAGGATCGTCACCAGCCGGTCCTTGGGATCATCGATCGTGCGCGTCGCCATGATTCCCGGCACCGCGCAGGCGAAGCTCGACAAGAGCGGGATGAACGCCGCGCCATTCAATCCCGCATGCCGCATCAGCCGGTCCATGATGAAGGCCGCGCGGGTCATATATCCCGAGCTTTCGAGCAGCAGGATGAAAAGGAAGAGAATGAGGATCTGCGGGAGGAAGACGATCACCGCCCCCACCCCCGCGAACAGTCCGTCGACCACGAGCGATTGCAGCCAGCTGCCCTCGGGCAGCACGCCGCCGACCGCATTGCCCGCGCCGATCGCCAACCCTTCGAGGAAGTCGGCGGGCGGCGCGGCCCAGGCGAACACGGCCTGGAACATGACGAACAGCAGCGCGGCGAGGATGATCGGGCCGCCGACCGGATGCAGGAGTACCCCGTCGAGCCGGTGCGTCAGCGCGCGCGAGGCGGTTTCCGATACGATCGCCCTGGTCGCGATGTCGCGCGCCCGGCGCTGGAGCGACAGGCCGTCCTGCGACGGCGCTTCAGCATCGGGAAGCCCGTGGGGCGTCGAGGTCGCCTTGGCGAGCGCCTCGCGCACCGCGTCGATCCCGCGGCGGCGGACCGCGACCGTCTCGATCACCGGCACGCCCAGCTCGGCCTCGAGTATCTTGGCATCGAGTTCGAGCCCGTCGCGCTTGGCGAGGTCGAGCATGTTCAAGGCCACCACTGTCGGCATCTTGAGCTCGATCAGCTGCAGCGCGAACTTGAGGTGATTGTCGAGATTGGCCGCGTCGAGGACGATCAGCAGCGCATCGGGCAGCCGCTCGTAATCGCCCTCGCCCAGCAGTACGCTGCGCGTCACCATTTCATCGGGGCTCGCCGCGTCGAGGCCATAGGCCCCCGGCAAGTCGACGATTTCGGCGGGCGCGCCATCGGGCAGCGTCAGCTTGCCGACGTGGCGCTCAACCGTGACGCCCGGATAATTGGCGATCTTCTGGCGCGCACCCGTGAGGGCGTTGAACAGCGCGCTCTTACCGGCATTGGGGTTACCGGCGACGGCGATCAGCGGGGGACGGTTCACGCGGCGGCGGTCGCTTTGTCGGCGGCGATCAAGTGGATCGCATGGGCATGGGCGCGGCTGATCGCCACCGTCATGCGCCCGACTCGGACCGCGACCGGATCGGCCCCGAAGGGCCCGCGATGGAGCTTCGTCACCAGCACTCCCTCATCGAAGCCGAAATGCTTCAATCGCGTCGCATCGCGCGCCGCCAGCGCTTCCCAGTCAATGGTCGCGACGGTCGCGGAAGCGCCCAGCGGCAGCCGGTCGAGAGTCAGGGGATTCGCAGCGTTTCCAGTCATTATTGCGACTGATTATCAATTTCGAGAGGCGACTTCCACCCTTTTCGCGCGTCAGGCGCTGGGCGGGTAACGCAGCCGCCCGAGGAAGCGGCTCATCGAGAAGCGCCGTTCGGACCCGCCGGTCCACTTGGCCTTCCATTTTTCGAACTGCATGACATCGTCGATGCGTCGGTCGAGGAAGGCCGCGGTGTCGGCCCAACCCTCGCTGTCATCGTCGAGCCAGGCATAGAGCGTGGCGCCATAGACGCCGGTCAGGATCGCGCGCTTGGTATAGTGATTGTAATCGGTCGCGGTATCGCCCGCGAGACGCCACATCGCATCGGCGCTGCGCCACGCGGTCTTGGCCGACAAGGCGAGGTTCTGCGGCAGCGACAAGATCGACAATCCCGTGCGCACCGCCTCGCGCGCCGGTCCGGCCGCTTCCAGTCGGAACCAGATGAGCGCGCGGATCTTGTCGCGGATTTTCAATGGATCGATTTTTTCGGGTGGGAAGGCGGCGACCATGGCCACGTCGATGCTCTCGATCCACGCCGCGACCATCTCGCCCGGATCCTTGGGCCAGGCCAGCCGCGCCACGTCGCGGTCGATCCCCAGCTGGTCGGCGGCAAGATCAACCGCCTCCATCGTCCAACCGTCGAACACGGCATTTTCCGCCACGGCGGGGGCGAGTTTGAGGCGAGTCGCATCGAGCGGGGTCGGATCGGCCATGGCCTTCATGTGGCCGCTGGCACGCGCCGGCGCAAGCGCACCAGCACCAGCGCCGCGCCGATCATCACCGCGCCCGCCCAATCCTTGATCGTGAACACTTCGCCATACACGATCCAGCCCACCACCCCCGCAACCGCGGGCTGCGTGAGGAGCCCGAGGCCGACGACCAGCGGCGGCAATCGCCCGATGGCATAGACGAGCAGCCCCTGCCCCACGACCTGGCTCGACAGCGCCAGCATGAGCACCGGGCCCCAGTTGGTCGGCACCAGCGCCTCGGGCGTGGAAGCCGCCACCGGCAGCAGCATGAGCGCCGCGAACAGGCTGATCCAAGCGAGCAGTGGCAGCGGGTCGAGGCTCGGCCGCGCCTTGTCGACCGCGATGAGATACCCCGCATAGAAAAGCCCGGCCATGAGGCAGAGGATGTCGCCCCAGAAGGTCTCGGGCCCGAGATCGAGACTTCCCGACAGCAGAAGCAGCGATCCCACCACCGCCATCACCAGCGCGGCGACCTGCGTCGTCCGCGGCCACACCCGCGCGAGCAACAGCCCGTAGCAGGCAAAGACGAAGCTGCCGAAATTGCCGAACAGCACGCTGTTGCCCATCTTGGTCAGCAGGATGCCTTCGTGCCACGCGCCGAGATCGGCGGCGAAGAAGAAGCCCGCGACCACCAGCAATACCGTCAGTCCGCGGCGGGGCAACCGCAATTGCCGCCCGAGCGTGGCGGCCAGAACGAACAGCATCGCGCTGCCGAAGGACAGCCGCCAGAAGGCGCTCGCCATCGGCCCGACGTCGGCCATGCGCACGAACCACGGTCCGATCGCCATCGCCGACGCCCCGACGAGCAGCGCGACGAGTGGGATGGGCGTGATCTGGCGGTCCATGATTTCGCCATTGAAACGCCTTGAAGGCGGAAACAAGCGTCTCCACGTGCATTGGCCCAACAGAGCCATTGAAAAGAGATCCATGCCCGACCTGTTCGACCCCATCACGCTTGGCGACATCGCCTGCCCGAACCGCATCGTCATGGCGCCGCTGACCCGTGGCCGCGCCGACAAGGCGGGAGTGCATGGTCCACTCGCCGTGGAATATTATCGCCAGCGCGCCGAGGCCGGGCTGATCATCTCCGAAGCCACGGGGATCAGCCGCGAGGGGCTCGGCTGGCCCTATGCGCCGGGTCTATGGTCCGACGCGCAGGTCGACGGCTGGAAACCCGTCACCGAGGCGGTGCATCAGGCGGGCGGTCGCATTGTCGCGCAACTCTGGCACATGGGCCGCCTCGTCCACCCCGATCTTGGCGAAGGCCAGCCCGTCAGTGCCAGCGCCAGCAGCGGCCCCCACCGCCTCCACACCTATGACGGCAAGAAGGAGCCGGTCGAGGCCCGCGCCGCCACCCATGAGGATATTGAGCGCATCATCGGCGACTATGTCACCGCCTCGCGCAACGCCATTCGCGCGGGCTTCGACGGCGTCCAGGTGCATGGCGCCAATGGCTATCTGATCGACCAATTCCTGCGCGATTCCTCCAACCACCGCACCGATGACTATGGCGGCAGCGCGGAAAATCGCGCCCGCTTCATGCGCGAAATCATGGCCGCGATCGGCGACGAGATCGGCTTCGGTCGCACCGCCATTCGCCTCTCGCCCATCGGCGAGGTCAACGGGGTCGACGACAGCGATCCCGAAGCCACCTTCACCACCGTCGCGAGCATCCTCGAAGAGCTTGGCGTACCATGGATCGAAATGCGCGAACCGGGACAGGAAAGCTCGTTCGTCGAGGCCGCCCATCCGCGGGTCAGCCCCGCCATGCGCAAGGTCTATTCGGGCAAGATCGGGCTCAACAGCGACCTGGATCGCGGTTCGGGGCAGGCACTGCTCGATGCCGGCATCGCCGATTTCGCCGCTTATGGCCGCCCCTTCATCGCCAACCCCGATCTCGTCCGCCGCTTTCGCGAGCGCGCGCCCCTGAACCAGCCCGATCCGGAAACCTTCTACACCCGTGGCCCCGAGGGCTACATCGACTATCCCCAGCTCGAGGAGACCCCAGCCGCATGACCCAGCAACGTTCGAACAAGTGGAAATGGATCGGCGGCGCGGCGGCGATCGGCGGGCTCGCGCTCGTCGGCGGCCTTCGCTACCTCATGAAGGAACGCGCCACCCCCGAGCCCGACTATCTCGTCCATGACGAGGAAGGCCGCTTCCAGATCCGCGACTATCCCGGCTTCTGGGTCGCCGAGACCACCGCTTATGGCGACCGCCGCACCGCGATCCGCTCGGGCTTTCGTACGCTGGCCGACTATATCTTCGGCAAGAGCCACGATGGCGACACCATCCCGATGACCGCGCCGGTGATCGAGGAGAAGGACGGCGAGGATCGCTGGAAGGTCCGCTTCGTCATGCCCGAGGGCGAGGATCCGCGCAGCCTGCCCGCGCCGCCCACGGGTGTGCGCCTCGACGAAGTGGTGGGCCAGCGTTTCGCCGTCGTCCGCTTCTCCGGCGCGCCGGGCGATTATGACCTCGAGGCCGAGGAGCTGGCCCTGCGCGGCTGGCTGCGCGACCGCGATTCCGAGATCAGCGGCGAACCGCTCTACGCTTTCTATAACAGCCCCGCGATCCCCGGCCCGCTGCGCCGCAACGAGCTGTGGCTACCGATCGCTGTCAAGGAGCCGACGGGCTATTAGGCCGCGCGCCTATTGCGCGTAGCGGTCGCGGAGTTCCATCATCGCCAGCACGGCCTTGGCCGCCTCGCCGCCCTTGTCCTTCTGCTTGGGATCGGCGCGCACTTCGGCTTGCTCGCGGTTCTCGACGGTGAGGATCGCATTGCCAATCGCCAGCCCCTCGAGGGTCAACGCCATCAGCCCGCGCGCGGATTCGCCAGCGACGATCTCGAAATGATAGGTCTCTCCGCGAATGACGACGCCGACCGCGACATAGCCGTCATAGCGGTCCGCCTGGCTCGCCAGCGCGATCGCGCCCGGTAGTTCCAAGGCGCCCGGCACGGTGATCGTCTCATGGCTGTGCCCGGCGTCCTCGAGCGCGGCCTTAACGCCTGCCAGCAGCTTGTTGTTGAGACCCTCGTAATAGCGCGCCTCGGCAATCAGGATCTTGCCCATCAGTCTTCACTCCCCGTTTCGATGGCGCGTTCCTCGACAATCCGAAGCCCATAGCCGTCCAGCGCCACCGGTGCGTGGCGGGTGTTGGTCAGCAGGATCATGTCCTGCAATCCCAGCGCGGCAAGGATCTGCGCGCCGATGCCATATCCGCGTAATGCCGGGCCGTTCTCCGCCGGCTTGCCCGAGCGCAGGTCGGCCGAGCGGCTGAGGCTCCCCGGCGCGGCGGCATGGAGCGCCACGATCACGCCGCGGCCTTCGGCCTCGATCATCCGCATCGCACCCTTCAGGAGGCCCGAGCGGTTGCCCGCCTCGCCGAGCACGTCAGCGAACAGGTCGAGGCTGTGCATCCGCACCAATGTCGGCGCTTCGGGATCGACTTGGCCGTGGACCAGCGCCAGCTGCTCCTCGCCCGACGCCTTGTCGCGGAACACGCGCGCCTGCCACTGCGCCCCTGTCGCGCTCGCAAAACCGCTGTCAGCGACCTGTTCGACCATATGGTCCGAGCGCAGCCGATAGGCGATGAGGTCGCGGATGGTGCCGATCTTCAGCCCATGTTCGGCGGCATAGTCGATGAGGTCGTCGAGGCGCGCCATCGTCCCGTCCTCGCGCATGATCTCGCAGATCACGCCCGAGGGATTGAGCCCTGCCAGGCGCGCGACATCGACCGCCGCCTCGGTATGGCCCGCACGCACCAGCACGCCGCCAGGCTGCGCGGTCAGCGGGAAGACATGGCCAGGCGACACGATTTCGTCAGGCCCGTTATTGGCATCGATCGCCACCGCGATGGTGCGCGCGCGGTCGGCGGCGCTGATGCCGGTGGTGACGCCATGCTTGGCCTCGATCGACACGGTGAAGGCCGTCTGCATGCTTTCGCGATTGACCCGCGCCATCGGCTCCAGCCCCAACTGCTCGACCCGCTCCTTGGTGAGCGTCAGGCAGATGAGCCCGCGTCCATGCTTGGCCATGAAATTGATCGCCGCCGGGGTCGCCATTTGCGCAGGGATCACGAGATCGCCCTCATTCTCGCGATCGTCATCGTCGACGAGGATGAACATCCGCCCGTTGCGTGCCTCGTCGATGATCGTCTCGGCATCGGCGAGCACGTCGGCGCGCCCCATGACGCGTTCCAGCCGCGCCAGCGTTTCGGCCGTCGGATTCCATTCGTCGGTGCCGAGCTTGCGCAGACTGTTGGGATGGAGACCGGCAGCACGGGCGAGGCCGGCGCGGGTCATCTTGCCGTCGTCGACAAGCGATGTGATGCGGTCGAGCAGTTCTGTAGCCATGGCGGCCCAATATCACATTGAAATGTGATGTCTAGCCATGGCGTCAGACATTAGCCTGTCGCTTTGCGCGCCTCGAGCATGCGTTCGAGGTAACGCGCCAACACATCGACTTCCATGTTGAGCTGCCGCCCGACCGGCATGTCGTCAAAGGTCGTGTGCCGCGCCGTGTGCGGGATGAGATTGACCGTAAAGCGAGTGACGTCATCCGCATCCTCGACCGTGTTGACCGTCAGGCTCGCACCGTCGAGCGTCACCGAACCCTTGGCCGCGATACCGCTGCCGAGCGCGCGCGGTACCGCCAGCGTGACCTTCAAGGAATCGCCCTCGGCCTCGCTCGCCGCCACTTCGGCCAGCCCGTCGACATGGCCGGTGACGATATGTCCGCCGAGCTCATCGCCCATCTTCAAGGCGCGCTCGAGGTTCAAGCGCGCGCCCTCCTGCCACAACCCGGGCGCGGTCTTCGACACCGTTTCGCCCGATACGTCGACCGCGAACCAGTCCGGGCCCTTGTCGACCACCGTCAGGCAGGCGCCCGAACAGGCGATCGAGGCGCCCAGCTCGACGCCGTCCATGTCGTAGGAACAGCCGATCACGAGCCGCTTGTCGCCGCGCTCCTCGACGCTGCGCACGGTGCCGATGTCGGTGATAATGCCGGTGAACATGGTGGCCCTTCCTCTCTCTCATCGCCCCTATCGTGTCGCGCGCTCGCTGGGAAGCGGTGCGGCGCAGAAGGAGACTTGAGAGAATATGATATCAATTTTCTAGCCGTGTGTTTTCCCGAATGCGTTCATAGACTTCGCGACGGTCGAGCCCGAGGCTTCGTGCCTCGCCGATCGCCCAGCGACCATGCGCATCGTTGATCCGGTCGAGCCCGACATAGCCGATCGACGACTGCCCCTCGCCGATCAGGATCGGGGCCCGATAGATGAGGATGCGGTCGACGAGGTCCGCTTTCAGGAATGCCGTCGCCACCCCCGATCCGCCCTCGACCAGCAGGTCGTTGGCGGCGAGTCCGTGAATGTCCATCGGATCGCGCAGCGCCGTCCAGCCCTCGGGCGCCTCCATCGTGCGCGACAGGAGCAGGCGCTGAGGCGAATAATCCTCCAGCCCCGGCAGCCGCACATCAAGCCCCGGGTCGTCGGCCTCATAGGTGCCGCGCCCGACAAGGATCATGTCGGCGCGCGCCCGTTCGCGATGAACATCGGCACGCGCCTCGGCGCCCGTCAGCCATTTCGATTCGCCCGACGGCAGCGCGATCTTCCCGTCGATCGACAGCGCCAGCTTGAGCGTCACCCGCGGGCGCCCCAGCGCGAGTCGGGTGAAATAGCCCGCCAGGCTGCGCGCCGCCCGCTTCGCCCCGCGCCCGGTCTCGACCTTGATTCCGGCCTCGCGCAGCATCGTCACCCCGCTCCCCGCCGTGCGCGGGTCGGGGTCGAGACAAGCGATGACGACCTTGCCGACGCCGGCCTCGACGATGCTGCGCGCGCAGGTCGGCCCGCGCACGCTGGAATGTGCGCAAGGTTCGAGCGTCACATAGAGGCTGGCACCGCGCGCAAGCTCGCCCGCGCGCTCGAGCGCCACTGCCTCGGCATGCGGGCGCCCGCCAGGCTGGGTCGCGCCCTCGCCAATGATGACGCCGTCACGGAGAATAACGCAGCCGACGGCGGGGTTCGGTGCGATTCGCCCGCGCGCGCGTTCGCCAAGGTCGATGGCCCGCGCCATCGCGGTCGCGGGCGTGATGGCTGCGCTCAGAAGCCCGCCCTCTCGAGCGCCTCGTCGATCTTTTGGAATTCCTCCTGCCGCGCCTTGGCCCGTTCCTCGATCGCCGCCTTGTCGGCCTGCTGGCGCGCGACGATTTCCTCGTCGCTACGGTCGCTCTCGTAGAGTTCGACATAGGTCACGCTACGCCCCGGCGAGGTATTCACCTTGGAGTCGGCGAAGAAGATCACGAGGATGATCGCCACCGTCAGGATCGACAAGGTGAGCCCGATGAGGTGCGTCTTGTCGCGATGCGCGATGAAGCTCTTGAGATCGCCCATCGCCCGGCGCGGCTGGAAGGGAGGCATGAAGGACATGGCCCCTAGATAGGACGGCCGGGGCGGCCACGCCAGCCCCGACCGCAGGCGACCGCGCGGGTCGGTCCTATTCGAGCACGAAGCGCAGCGTGATGACCGTGGTGGAGGCGACCGCTTCACCGGCCTTGGTGGCGGGGGCATAGCGCCACACGCGCTTTAGGTGCCGCTCGGCGGCGCGCAGGAAGTCGCGGTCAGCATTGCCGACCGGCTCGACCGCCGTGACCCGGCCACGCGCGTCGATCGACAGGCGCAGTTGGAGCACGGCCTCCTCGCCATCGCGAATCTTGCGCGCCGGATAGGGCGGCTGCAGGTCCGCGCCGCTGGTCAGGAGCGTCGCCCCGATCAGCGGCGGGACGATGGCCGTGCCACTGGTCGGCAGGCTCGGCCCGACGCGTGGCGCGGGGATCGGGTCGATGACCGGCGCAGGGTCGAGATGAGTAGGCGAGGGCAGCGGGCTCGTCGGCGGCAGGGGGACCAGCGGCTCGGGCACCGTCAGTGCCGGCGTCTGCGGAAGCGGCGCGGGTGTCGGCGGCGTCTCGACCGGTTCGACCAACGGGGGTGGAGGCGGCGGATCCTTGGGCAGGAATGTCACCTCGGTGATTCGCTCCTTGACCGATCCGACCATGCCAGGGTTCAGCGTCATGAACAGCGCCACCGCGCCGACATGGGCGGCGGCGATCAGCGCGAGCGGCAGCGCCTGGCGCTTCTGTTGTTCACGGGGGGCATAAGCAAGCATCACATCTCTCCTTCCGAGATGATGTAATGTTACATTATAACATAATCGGCGCAAGCCCGTCGCTTTGCAGGCGCAACATCCTGAAATGCAACCGAAAGCGATCAGGCGCGCAAGCGGGCGACCGCACGCTTCTTGTCGATCAACGGCAACAGTGCCGCCATCTCCGGTCCGGATCCCCGCCCCGTCAGCGCGAGCCGCAGCGGCAGGAACAGCGCCTTGCCCTTGCGCCCGGTGCGAGCCTTTAATTCGCCTGTGAGCGCGCTCCAAGCGCCCTCGTCCCATGCGATACCCTCGGCGAGGCCTGCCGCCTCTTCAAGAAAGGCCCGGTCCTCTTCGTCGAGCGCGGGCACCGCGATCTCCCCGTCGAACACATCGACCCAGTCTTCTAGCTCGCCAAGACGTTCGACATTGCCGCGCAGCACCTGCCAGCGCGCCGCGTCCACGCCCTCGGGGATCCGATCGGCGACCTCTGCATAATCCATCTCGTGCAGGAGCCGCGCATTGACCTGTGCCACCTCGGCCCAGTCGAACCGCGCCGGTGCCCGCCCGAAGGTCGACAGGTCGAACCCCGCCGCCAGCGCGTTTAGGTCGTGCGCCGGCTCGACCGGCTGCGACGTGCCGATCCGCGCCAGCACCGACAGCAGCGCCATCGGCTCGACCCCTTCCTCGTCAAGCGCTTCCAGTCCCTTCGCGCCCTCGCGTTTGGACAACTTGCCCGCCGCCGCGACGATCAGCGCGGTATGCGCCAGCGCCGGGCGTGTCGCCCCCAGCGCATCGAACATCTGCAGTTGCACGGCGCTGTTCGACACATGATCCTCGCCGCGCACGACATGGCTGATCGCATGGTCGGCATCGTCGATCACACTCGGCAGCATGTAGAGCCACGAGCCATCGGCGCGGCGGATGACCGGGTCCGAAATCTTCGCCGGCTCGAAATGCTGGGGTCCGCGCACGCCGTCGTCCCATTCGATCGCCGAGGCATGATCGAGCCGAAAGCGCCAGTGCGGCGCCACCCCGTCGACCGGCGCATTCTCGCTTTCGGGCCGCTCGTAGATCGGCGGCAGACCACGCCCCAGCAGCACCTTGCGCCGCAGCTCCAGTTCCTCGGGCGTTTCGTAACAGGCATAGATGCGGCCATCGCGCTTCAGCTGGTCGAACGCCTCCTCGTAACGTGCGAAACGATCCGACTGACGGAACGTCGCGTCGGGGCTCATGCCGAGCCGCTCGAGGTCGACCTTGATCGCCTCGGCGAACTCGGGGGTCGAGCGCGCCGCATCGGTATCGTCGAGCCTGAGCAGGAACTGCCCGCCATGGCGTTTGGCCAGTAGGTAGTTCTGCAGCGCGGTACGGATGTTGCCGACATGGAGGCGGCCGGTGGGCGAGGGGGCGAAGCGCGTTTTCATGGGCGCAGCGCTTAAAGCCCCACGTCTTCGCTGTCACCTGCGACGCGCGGCTGGAGCGTCAGTCGTCCCTCGGCGTCGAAATCCTCGGCGGTGAAGCGCGACTTGCCATAGATCCACATCTCCGCACAGCTGTTCGCGACCCGTCCGCCGCGCGGGTCCTGCCACGGCTCGACCCCAATCACCGCCGCCGACGCAGCAATATTGCGCGCATTGATCGACAGGCCGTCCATCAGCGTGAGGATGTTGGCAGCCGCCCGCCGCGCGTCGCGATAATCGGTGGCGTCGGGCGTCCCGTTGCGTGGCTCTAGCAAGGCGAACGCCCGCCATGTGTCGGCCAGCTCGATCAGCCGTTCGTCGAACCGATCGACCTGGTCGGCGGCTGAATCGAAATGCCAGGCGACCTCTTCACCGCGCAGCCGCCGTAGCCGAACGATCTGGTCGGGCGGGATACGAAAGGGCGCGGGCAGCGCCACCGACGGGCGCTGCAATCGTACCGGATCGAGCGGTGCGCCGCGCGTTGACGCGCGCATGACATCACGCATCTGCGCTTCGAAACAATGCGCCTGCCCCTCCCATTGCGCGGCCACCGCCGCTGATTCGGCGAGCAGTTCCTCGGCCAGCGCCGCCGCTTCCATCGCGCGACGGTCCGCCGCCCGCTCGCCCGCCCAATCGGCCACTCCCTGCGCGGCGAGTACGCCCAGCAGCACAACGGTGAATTCGAAGGCGAATAGCTTTGCGAGATTGCCCTCGCGCAGCCGCGTCCACGCCCCAACCAGTCGCTGCCTGATCGCCGCGAACATCAGGACGCCCCGCCGCTATCGACAGGCAGGTGCGCGCCGGCTTGCCAGAACTCCTCGCAGCTCGTCGCCACCCGCGAGCCGCGATAGTCGGTCTCCAGCCCCATCGCCTGCCCCGACGCCAGTAGCTGCGCGGCGGAAATCTCGATGCGTCGGAAGGAGGCGAGCAGGTCGGCGGCGGCAAGCCGCGCGTTGCTGCGGTCGAGATCGCTGACGGGTCCAAGTGCGGGGTCGAGGATGGCAAGGCGGTTCCACTGGTTGGTCACCGATTCGGCCCCGCGATCGAGCGACAGCCGGTGCAATTCGAACGCCTCATGCCCGAAGGCCCGGTTTTCGCCGACAAGCCGCCGCACGAGCACGCTTTCCTCGTCACTGAGCGAAGCGTCATAGGTTCCGGCGATCGGCGGCCGGTCGGTCCATCCTTCTGGCAGCGCGCGTCCTTCGCCCGCCAGCCGCATGATGCCCTCTACCCGACCACGCATACAGCGCGCCGTCAGGAGCCAGCCTTCGGCAATGCTCATGTTGAGCGCCGCGCCCTCGTCCAATCGCGCAAGCGTCGCTTCTATCCGATCGCGGGTGGCGCGCTCGGCGGTATGATTGGCGATCCCCTGCGCGAGCAGGACACCCAGCGTCACCACCACCAATTCGAAGACGAACAACCCGACCATCCCGCGCCCGCGCATGTCGCGCCACACGGCAGCCACGCGCCGCCCCGCCCCCAGCATCACATCGCGCGTCGCCTTGAACATCCATGCCCCCCGGTCACGAAGGGTTGGAGCTAAGCCGCTTTAGTGATCCCGCGCAAGCACGCGACGGCTCAAACGCTGCCGGGACGCACCAGCCGCAACGTGCCGCCGGGACCCGACATCATCAGCTCGCCCTGGCTTTCGGCGATGATATTGGCCTGCGGCACCACTTCCTCGATCATCAGCTCGCCATCGGTCTGCGGTCGCCCGCATTGGGTCGTGCCGAGATGCTGCGGCTCGACCATGTTGCCGTCGCGGTTGAGCTGAAAACGCATGGTGAGGCAGTCCGAATTGACCGTCATCACGTCGTCCTCGCCAAAGCTGGCGATCGCCGCATAGACCGAACCGATCTTGATATTGTTGTGCGCGATCACCTGCCATTGGCCCGACAGGTCGAGTGCGGCCTTCTCCTCGGGCGCCTCATCGAGCGCCGCCGGGTCCTGTACATCGGCATCCTCGGGCGCCTCGGCATCGGCGCAGGCGGCCAGCATGAGCGGCAGCGCGATCGAGAGCGCGAACAATGTCTTCATCGTCAATTTCCAGTCCTGAAAGCGTTGGTCATGGGATAACGCCGATCGCGCCCGAAGTTCCGGCTGCCGATTTTGACCCCGATGGGCGCCTGGCGGCGCTTATATTCCGAACGCAGCACCAGCTTCTCGATATCCGCGACAAGTTCCTCTGCCGCTCCCGTCTGCCGCGCCGTCTTTGCCACGCTATTCTCTTCCTCGATCAGGCTCTCGAGAATGCGATCGAGCAATTTGTAGGGCGGCAGGCTGTCCTCGTCCTTCTGGTCGTGGCGCAATTCGGCGGTCGGCGGCTTGGTGATGATGTTCATCGGCATGACCGGCCCGTCGGGCCCCTTGGCCAAGCGCGGCTTGTGCCGGTTGCGCCAGCGCGACAGCTGGAAGCAGGTCGTCTTATAGGCGTCCTTCAGCACGTTGTAGCCGCCCGCCATGTCGCCATAGAGCGTCGCATAGCCCACGCTCATCTCGCTCTTGTTGCCGGTGGTCAGCAGCATCGGCCCGAACTTGTTCGACAGCGCCATCAGAGTCACCATGCGAAGGCGCGACTGGATATTCTCCTCGGTGGTGTCCGCCTCTTTGCCTTCGAAACTCGGCCCCAACATCTCGTGCAGCGCATCGGTGCCGGGCAGAATCGGGATGATGTCATAGCGGCACCCCAGCATCTCGGCGCAGGCCTTGGCGTCCTCGAGGCTTTCCGAGCTCGTGTAATCGCTCGGCAGCATCACGCACCAAACCCGGTCGGCACCCAGCGCATCGACCGCCACCGCCGCGCTCAGCGCACTGTCGATCCCGCCCGACAGGCCGAGAATGACGCCGGGAAAGCCGTTGCCGTCGACATATTCGGCCAGCCCGACCATCATCGCGTGATAGACATCCTCGGGGTAGGGATCGAGCGGGGTCTTCGCCCCCTCCGCGCAGACCCAGCCGTCGTCGGTCTTCTCCCAGTCGACGATCACCATTTTCTCGTCCCAGTCGGGCAATTGCACCGCGATCCCGCCGCCGGTGTTCATGACGAAGCTCGACCCGTCGAAGGCCAGTTCGTCCTGCCCGCCGACGCGGTTGAGATAGGCCAGCGGCAATCCGCTCTCGTTCATCCGCTCGCGCACCATCTTCTGGCGCGTCTCGTCCTTGTCCAGCTCATACGGGCTGCCGTTCATCACCAGCAGGATCTCGGCCCCCTGGTCCGACAGATGATCGCACACCTTCTCCAGCCAGATATCCTCGCAAATCGGCAGCCCCAACTTGACGCCATTCCATTCCACGGGATCGGGCAACGGGCCCGCGTCGAAGATGCGATGCTCGTCGAAAGTCCCGTAATTGGGCAGTTCATGCTTGGCCCGCCACGCCGCGATCCCGCCCGTTTCGGCAAGGAAACTGGCATTGTAGAGCGCGCCGTCATGCTCGTGGATCGAGCCGAAGATGATCGGCGGGCCGCCGTCCGCCGTCGCGTCGGCGAGCTTCTCGTTGGCCGCCATCGCGCGCCGCACGAACGCGGGTTTCATGACAAGGTCTTCGGTCGGATAGCCGGTGACCTGCATCTCGGGGAACATGACGATGTCCGCCCCCGCTTCGGCGGCGCGTTGGCGCCACTCCAGCATCCGTTCGACATTGCCGGCAAGATCGCCGACCTTCTGGTTCATCTGGCACAGCGCGAGGCGAAAGTTCATCCGGCCCGCTTAAGGCGCATTTCGGGCACTCACAAGGTTGTGCTTCCTGTCTCCGGCCCGCTAAAGAAACGTCACATCTTCTTCATGGGGGCTCCCACGCGCATGAAACTCCTCGCCGGCAACTCGAACCCGCCGCTCGCCAAGGCGATCGCCGACTATCTCGAACTCCCCCTCGTCGAGGCCAGCGTGAAGCGCTTCGCCGACGAGGAGATTTTCGTCGAGGTCCACGAAAATGTCCGCGGGCAGGACATGTTCGTCATCCAGTCCACCAGCTATCCGGCGAACGACAACATGATGGAATTGCTCATCATGATCGACTCGCTCAGGCGCGCCTCGGCCAAGCGGATCACCGCGGTGCTCCCCTATTTCGGCTATGCCCGGCAGGATCGAAAGCCCGGTCCGCGCACGCCCATCTCGGCCAAGCTCGTCGCCAACCTCATCACCCAGGCGGGCGCCGACCGCGTGCTGACGATGGATCTCCACGCCGGCCAGATCCAGGGCTTCTTCGACATTCCCACCGACAATTTGTGGGCCGCGCCCGTCATGGCCGCCGACATCCAGGCGCGCTACGGCGACAAGAAGATCGCGGTGGTCTCACCCGACGTCGGCGGCGTGGTCCGCGCGCGCAGCCTCGCCAAGCGTCTCGACAACGCCCCGCTCGCCATCGTCGACAAGCGCCGCGAGCGCGCGGGCGAGAGCGAAGTCATGAACATCATCGGCGATGTCGAGGGCCATGCCTGCATCCTCATCGACGATATCGTCGACAGCGGCGGCACGCTCTGCAACGCCGCCGCCGCGCTGAAGGAACAGGGCGCGACCGACGTGATGGCCTATTGCTCGCACGGCGTCCTCTCGGGCGCTGCCGAGGCCAAGATCAACGCATCCGTCCTCAACGAACTGGTCGTGACCGATTCGATTCACCACGAAGGCATGGGCGAGAGCCAGAAGGTCCGCACCCTCACCATCGCGCCCCTGTTCGGCGAGGCAATCAGCCGCATCGCCGATGAAAGCTCCGTGAGCTCGCTGTTCGACTAATCGAGCGATGATTGCTGTCCTGCTGCTCGCCATCGGGCTGGCGATGGACGCCTTTGCCGCCGCCGTTGCCCGCGGTGCCGCCCGCATCGGCTGGCGCGACGGGCTTCTTCTGGCGCTGGCATTCGGCTTGTTTCAGGGCGCGATGCCCCTGATCGGCGTCGGGTTCGGCGACCTATTCGCCGGCGTGATCGATCGCATCGACCATTGGCTCGCCTTCACGCTGCTCGGCTATATCGGCGTGCAGATGATCCGCGAGGGGCTGGACGCCGCCGAGCCCACGCTTGCCCGTCTTTCGCTCCGCGCCATCGTCGTCACCGCGGTGGCGACGAGCGTGGACGCCGCCGTGGCGGGGCTGACGCTCGACCTCTTCGACGTGCCGTTGCCCACGTCGCTCCTCACCATCGGCCTCGTGACCTTCGCCCTTTCGCTGGTGGGCGTCGCCATTGGCGCGCGCATCGGGACACGCTTTGGAAAGCGGGCGGAAATCGGCGGCGGCGCGATCCTCATCCTGCTCGGGACCCGCATCCTCTTCGACCACCTCGGGCTCCTCTGAGGGCGCGCCCCTCTTTTCCTTGCAGAATCACCTCTGCCCCGCTAAACGCGCCCCCGATCTTCCAAATCATTGGAAATCCGACCGGTCCGGCCACCTAGGCTGCCGTGGCAGGTTGCAAATCGTCGTCGCGCCTTCAGTCGCGACAACAAACGGAGACGAAAATGCCGAAGATGAAGACCAAGAGCGGCGTCAAGAAACGCTTCAAGATGACCGCTTCGGGCAAGGTCAAGCATGGTGTCGCTGGCAAGCGCCACCGCCTGATCAGCCACAATGCCAAGTACATCCGCCAGAACCGCGGCACCGAAGTGCTGCCCGCCTGCGACGCCAAGCGTCTCAAGCAGTGGGCGCCCTACGGGCTCTAAGGATCAGGAAGGATATAGACTATGGCACGCGTCAAACGTGGTGTGACCACCAAGGCCAAGCATAAGCGGATCCTCAAGGAAGCCCGCGGTTATTACGGTCGTCGCAAGAACACCATCCGCATCGCTCGTCAGGCCGTCGAAAAGGCCGGCCAGTACGCCTACCGCGATCGCAAGGTGAAGAAGCGCAACTTCCGCGCGCTCTGGATCCAGCGCATCAACGCTGCGGTCCGCGCCGAAGGCCTGACCTACGGTCGCTTCATGCATGGCCTCAAGCTTGCCGGCATCGAGCTCGACCGCAAGGTCCTCGCCGACATGGCGATGCACGAAGGCGAAGCGTTCAGCTCGCTGATCGCGCAGGTCAAGAAGTCGCTCCCGGCCGAAGCCGCCGCCTAAGCGATTTCTCACACCGAACAGACGAAGGCGTCGGAGCACTCGCTCCGGCGCCTTTTTCTATGGCGCGACCGGCGCGCGTTCGAGCGCCTCGCGATCCCACCCCGCCTTGTCGGCCGCCAGCGCATAGCTCTCCTCGAGAAAGCGCTTCAGCATCGCTTCGGGATCGCTCGCGCCGCGCACTTCGTCATAGGCGAGCACATATTCGGACAGTTCGTCCGACCAGCCGCCGACCGACAGGCTGCTCCCCGCATATCCCTCCGGCGAGGGATAGGCATAAGCGTAGAACAGGGGCTCGGCCCGCGCCGCGCCGCCCGCCCAGAAGCCCGCGCTCGCCACTTCGTGACTATAGGCTTCGCGGGTCACGGCATCGGGCAGCCCCGGTACACCGCCGATATGCGTCGGCGCCTCGGCCCCTGAAAAGCGCGTCACCGCGAGGTCGAAGCTGCCCCAGAAGAAATGCACCGGGCTCGACTTGCCGATGAACCCAGCGCGATAACGGTCGAACACGGGCAGCATCGCCACCAGCGCCTGTCGCAGCCGCATCGCCGCATCCTCGTCATAAGGCAGCGCGCGGTCGTCTTTCGCAAAGGCCATCGCTTCCTCGACCTCGTTGGGCACGCCATGAAAACCGCTCGGCAATCCATGCCGGTCGAGCATCCCGACCAGCGCCCCGTGCAGGTCGGCGATTGTCCCGTCGCCCAGCGCCACCGCATCGCGTGTGCCATTGTCGGTCGCCAGCGCCACGGCATGGCGGCAAAGGTCCAGCCCCAGCGTGAAGCGCCGCCCGCCCGTATCGACCGGCAGCGTGACGAGACCCTCGGGCACCGGCTGCAGCGCGATATGCCAGCCATGGTTGGTCCAAACGCTGTTCGCGAGCTTCACCTTGCCGATCATCTGGCTCGCCAAATGGAGCCGTTCCCAAGTCGATCCGTCGCGTTCCGCGCTGAGCTCAGGCCAATGCATCCTCTTTCCCTCCTTGAAAAAAACCGCCCTGAGCGGCTAGGCGAGGCTCCAAAGGAAGAAACATGCCCGCACCTGATGAACTCGTAACGCTTTACAGCGACAAAGTGGCCAAGGCCGGCGACCTCGCCGCCCTCGACGCCGTCCGCGTCGAAGCCCTCGGCAAGCAGGGGGAAATCACCCAGCTGCTCAAGACGCTGGGCAAGATGGACCCCGACACGCGCAAGGCGGAAGGGCCCAAGATCCAGGGCGCGCGCATGGCCGTCGCCGATGCCATCGAGGCGCGCAAGGCCGCGCTCGAAAACGAGGCCCTCGAAGCCCGCCTTGCCAGCGAAAAGCTCGACCTCTCGCTGCCCGTCGACGAAACCCCGCTCGGCAGCGTGCACCCGGTCAGCCAAGTGATGGACGAACTGTCTGAGATCTTCGCCGACATGGGCTTCGCTGTCGCCGAAGGGCCTGAGATCGAGGACGATTGGCACAATTTCGAGGCGCTCAACATTCCCGAGGCGCACCCCGCGCGCGCCATGCAGGACACCTTCTACTTGGCCACCGGTGAAGAGGGCGCCCCGCCGGTGCTGCGCACCCACACCTCGCCCGTCCAGATCCGCACCATGATGCGCGAGCAGCCGCCCATCCGCATCATCGCGCCGGGCCGCGTCTATCGCTCGGACAGCGACGCCACCCACACCCCCATGTTCCACCAAGTCGAGGGCCTCGTCATCGACCGCAACATCCACATGGGCCATCTCAAGTGGACGCTCGAGACCTTCCTCAAGGCATTTTTCGAGCGCGACGACATCGTGCTCAGACTGCGTCCCAGCTATTTCCCCTTCACCGAGCCATCGGCCGAGGTCGATGTCGGCTGGTCGCAGGTGAAGGGCCGCCGCGTCGTCGGCGGGTCCGAAGGCTGGATGGAAGTGCTGGGCAGCGGCATGGTCCACCCCAAGGTCATCGCCAATTGCGGGCTAGACCCCGATGTATGGCAGGGCTTTGCCTTCGGCTGCGGCATCGACCGCCTCGCCATGCTCAAATATGGCATGGACGATTTGCGTGCCTTCTTCGACGGCGACCTTCGCTGGCTCAAACATTATGGATTCGGCATGCTCGACACCCCCACACTGTCGGCGGGAGTCGGCGCATGAAGTTCACTTTGTCCTGGCTCAAGGATCATCTCGACACCGACGCCTCGGTCGACGAGATCGCCGCCACGCTGACCGCCATCGGCCTAGAGGTCGAGGAGGTCTCCAACCCCGGCGAGGCGATCCGGCCCTTCAAGGTCGCACGCGTCGTTTCCGCCGAACCCCACCCGCAGGCCGACAAGCTGCAGGTCCTGACCGTCGATAATGGCAGCGAACAGCTGCAAGTCGTTTGCGGCGCACCCAATGCCCGTGAAGGCCTCGTCGGCGTGTTCGGCGGCCCCGGCACGCACGTCCCCGGCCCCGACTTCACCTTGGGCGAAGCGACCATCCGCGGCGTCGACAGCTTCGGCATGATGTGCTCGGCGCGCGAGCTCCAGCTTGGCGAGGACCATGACGGCATCATCGAACTGCCCGAAGACGCGCCGGTCGGCCAAAGCTACGCCGATTATGCCGATCTCGACGATCCCGTCTTCGACGTGAACGTGCTCGCCAACCGGCCTGATTGCATGGGCGTCCACGGCATCGCGCGCGATCTCGCTGCCGCCGGGCTCGGTAGCTTGAAGACCCCCGATGCCCCCGCGCTGCCCCCCGGCACCGAGGCCCCCTCGGTCGGCGTCACCATTGAGGATCCGCGCTGCACCAGCTTCTGGGCGCGCGAAATCCACGGCGTGAAGAACGGCCAGAGCCCCGCCTGGCTGCAGCGCCGCCTGAAAGCGATCGGCCAGAAACCGATCAGCGCGCTCGTCGACGTCACCAATTTCTTCACCATCGACCGCGCCCGTCCCTTGCACGTCTACGACCTTGCAAAACTCCAGGGCGATATCGTCGTGCGCGCCGGGCGCGGCGAAGCCGACCGCTTCATGGGATTGAACGACAAGGAATATGTCCCGACCGAAGCCGACATCGTCATCGCCGACGATCGCGGCGCGATCGGGCTGGGCGGCGTCATGGGCGGTGAGGCGACGGGGGTCGACGAGACCACCACCGCGCTCCTCGTCGAATCCGCCTGGTTCGACCCCGAGACGGTCGCCAAGACCGGCCAGCGGCATAATCTCGTGACCGACGCGCGCATGCGCTTCGAACGCGGCGTCGATCCCGCGACCAACGCGATGGGCGTCGAAGCCCCCGTCGCGATGATGATCGCCCATGCCGGCGGCGTCGCGGGCGCGGCGCGGCTGACGGAGGTGCGCGACCATAAAACGCGTACCATCACCTACCGCCCGCAGCGGCTTGCCGAACTTGCAGGGATCCAGCTTGCCGACGAGGAACAGCGCGCCATCTTGGCCCGCCTTTCGATCATCGCCACCGATGGCGACAGTCAGGCCAGCTGGCAACTCGCGCTTCCCACCTGGCGCCCCGACATCGAGGGCGAGGCCGACGTGGTCGAGGAAATCGCCCGCCTTCACGGCTTCGACAAGATTCCCTCCACCGCGCTGCCGCGCGACTTCGGCGTTGCCGAGCCGACCGCCACGCGCGGCCAGATCGCCGAGCGCCGCCTGCGACGCACCGCCGCCGCGCGCGGTCTCCACGAGGCGATAACCTGGAGCTTCATTTCCGAAAAGCAGGCCGAGCCCTTCGGCGGCGGTGCGCACAAGCTAGCCAACCCGATCAGCGAGGATTTGAAGGTCATGCGCCCCTCGCTCCTCCCCGGCCTTGCCGCCGCGGCGCGCCGCAACCTCGATCGCGGCCAGTCCTCGGTCCGCCTGTTCGAACTCGGCCGCCGCTACCTCGCCGAAGGGGAGAAGCCGACCGCCACGCTGCTGATGGTCGGCGACGCGCTCCCTCGCGGCTGGCAGGCGGGCAAGGCGCGCGGCTTCACCGCCTATGACGCCAAGGCCGAAGCCTATGCGTTGCTCGATGCCGCCGGTGCCCCCACCGCCAATCTCTCGATCTTCGAGGGTGCGGGCGAGGACTGGCACCCGGGTCGCTCGGCCGCGCTCGGCCTGGGTCCCAAGAAGATCCTCGCCCGCTTCGGCGAGCTCCACCCGGCGCTCTTGAAGACGCTAGACCTACCCGAAGGCACGGTCGCGGCGGAAATCTATCTCGATGCCATTCCCGCGCCGCGCAACACGGACCGCGCCCGCGCCGCTTTTGCGCCGCCCGCGCTCCAGCCGGTCAGCCGCGACTTCGCCTTCATCGTGCCGGCAGACCTCAATGCCATCCAGCTCGAACGCGCCGTCGCCGGTGCCGACAAGAAGCGGATCGTCGCGACCCGCATCTTCGACCGCTTCGAAGGCAAGGACGGGTTGAGCCTCGCCATCGAGGTGACGCTCCAGCCGGGTGACAAGAGCTTCACCGAGGAAGAGCTCTCCGAAATCTCGCAGAAGATCGTGACGGCGGCCGAGGCCAAAGGCGCGAAGCTGCGCGGTTGATTATTCCGCTTCGTCGCGCGGGGCGACCCGTTCCTCGGCGACGAAGCGGTTGATCGCCTCGTGCACCTCGCGCTCGATCTCCTTGCGCGACAGGCCGGGCGGGATGATCTCGCCGACATGGAAACGCACCACGCCCGGCTTCTTGATGAAACCCTTGGGCCAGACGTAGATCGAATCATGCGCGATCGGCACGACCGGCATGCCGAGCATCCGGTAGAGCCCTGCGAACCCCGACCCCAGCTCGGGCGCAGCGCCCGCGGGCACGCGCGTGCCTTCGGGGAAGATGACGATGGGGCGCCCGTCGGCCTGCGCTTTCTTGCCGCGCTTGACCATGTCCCTGAGCGCCTTGGCGCCCGCCGAGCGATCCACCCCGATCACCCCGAACACGCGCGTCACCCAACCCCATAGGGGCAGGTCGACCAGCTCCTGCTTCATCACCACGATGGGCGTGCGCGCAAAACGCAGCGTATCGACCGCCTCGAGCATGGCATGGTGCTTCACCGCGATCAGATACGCCCCCTCGGGCACCTCGCGATTCCACTTGAAGCGGATGCCGAGCACATATTTGACCAGCCAGCGGTGCAGCACCGCCCAGAAACGAACCACCGCGCGCAAAGGCTTCGCCCCGATCGGCGCGACCAGCAGCCCGGTGATGCACACCAGGATCGTCGCCGGGTAGAAGATGAGCACGAACAACAGATTGCGCAGGAATATCATCGTCTACAGCCCTACCCAGATGCCGATCCGGCGCAGCACATATTTGTTATATTCGCCGAACAGGGTAAGCAGGCTCGGCTCGCTCGGCACCGCATCCTCGATGATGGTGACCTCGCTGCCCAGCGTCTCGCGAAACTCGAAGGCGGCGCGGCGCATGTGCCAGTCGCTCGTGACCAGCAGCAATTCCGCATAGCCGTTCTTCTGGACCCACGCCTTCGCCTCTTCGGCATTGGTGATGGTGTCGACCGATTCCGACCCGATGGTGATGCAGCAGTCGAACAGTCGCTTTCGCGCACCCGTGACCTCGACGAGGTCCGCCTGAGTCACCAGCGGATCGGCGCCGGCGATGAGCAATTGCTCGGCGCGGCCTTGCTCCAATCGCTCGATTCCCTGCTCGATCCGTCCGCTGCCCCCCGTCAGCACCACCGCCGCGACCGTGGTCCGGTCGGCGGGCGCGGGGGTGCCGAGGCTGATCGCGAAGAGGATGAAGCCCAGCGCATAAAGCGCGACGAGGAGGGAGAAGAGGCGAAGGATCATGGTTCGCGATGCAGATCGCGCAGGATCGTCGCGCGCGCAACCACATAAGCGATCCCCGCCGCGATGGGCGGAAGCGCAAACAGGACGAGAAACTCGGGCCAGCCTAACAGGCTCGCCCCGCCGACGAGGAAGGA